>NZ_BAAHYN010000009.1:0-258872 GCF_054657535.1 Desulfosporosinus burensis | reverse complement strand
AAAAGTTCCAGCTTAAATAAGCTAGAACTTTACCTTTGTCCTTTTTCCAATACTTTTATAGGCAGGTTTCCTGACTTATAGACTAGAATGTACGCCTTCCCAGTTATCCCAGTGGCAACTGCGTAAACTATGTATCTCTTCAAAGTAGTTATGTGATCTCTCCTAGAGCAAAATCTGATGCTATCCACCAAAAGTACGCTCAATTATTCCACTGACATCGGGTTTAGCATAGAATTCGATATCATACTCCTCCTCTTTTGTTTAGATAAACCCTTTTTTTATTATAAAACAACGAAAAAACTCCGTTAAGACCTTTATCGACGCCTTTTGAAAGGTGTTCAGGTCCTAGGTGTCTCGGCCAATGCCGTGAGTCTAATTCTTTTATCCTCTTTCATATCCCTACTATTACCGTTTTGAGATTTGATTAGCGTTTCTGACGATCTTTACATAGTTTAATAGCTCTTCCTCAAGGTATTCTCCAACTAGAGAAACCATCTTTGACGGATCTTCCCGGTTTGTGTGATAACTTGTGAAGCAATCATAGTATCTTTTACGATCACTAAATTTAATGTTAATGGGAGGATAGCCTTCCTTCATCAATTCAAGATTTAAAAGCAAGCGTCCGGTTCTGCCGTTACCGTCAATAAATGGGTGTATGTCTTCAAATTCTAGATGAAATTGTGAAACCCGTTCAACTATATGAGGAAAGGACATTTCCTGGTATTTTAAAATAAGCTGTTCCATTCGAGCAGGCAAAAGATAAGGCTGTGGTGGCGTATGAACAGCTCCCATAATACTTACAGGTACACGTCTGTATACTCCTCTATCCTCACGGTTGTCCATCAGAACTAGGCTGTGAATGTCTTTAATAACCTTTTCGGATAGCTGAACTTTTTGCTGTACTAATTCCTCAACATAGTGATATGCTTCCTTATTGCCTACTGCCTCTAAATGGTCTTTAAGTGGCTTTTTATCTATCGTTATTCCCTCTTTGATGATTAAGGCGGTTTCCTGCAAAGTAAGGGTATTGCCCTCTATAGCATTAGAATTATAAGTAAAATTGATTAAAAATTCCTCACTTAATCTTAATAGCTCACCCTCTGTAAGCGGTCTATATGAATTTAACTCGCGTAAAAGCTTTTCGATTCTATTAAAAGTAGCTATTTTGCATACCTTCTTTCCTTCCAAGTCAAATTCTATTATATTATATTATATTATATCGTAGCATAATTTTCTATATATTACCGGTTGCATTATTCTGAGGCCTTTTCTTTCTGAACCTTTTTCTTGAGGGCCTTTTCTTGGCGTTCTTGATACATTTCCCGAATCCAAATACTTCGTGTTTTTACGCGCTCATTCTAAAAACCCCTCTTAAATATGTTAGTGCCACTCGACAGCATCTTAACACCTTTTCAAAAAGGAGTTCCTGAAGCTCAGTATCAAGAAATTAAGGCTTTAATTGATCACTTATAATTTCTAACTAAAGCTGCAAGATACTTTGATTTCATCTGTTCACGTGCCATGATTTGTTTGATAGGAGGCATTTTTAAAATACCCCCCAAGATCGCTGCCATAGCCCGGTGACTATAATGAGCCTGGTTATCAAAAATTAGATTCTGGAGTGTCCCTCTTTCGATACTCAACAACACGATTCGATGCACGGAATTTACCGGAGTAATAACCCGTTTATTCCTGTGCTTAAGTTTTATTGAGCTATGATTACAGGCTCTGACACAAACACCGCACCCTAAGCATCCCTCTTCATCCAGCGTTACCTTCTTTACTACTTTATCATTTGTGACGGGTTGTGAAACTACCTTTAATGCTCCCACCGGACAGGCCAAGACACACCTTCCGCAGCCGTTACAATGATCTTCACTAATCTCAGGGAGAAAATTAGTTGTATTTATGGCATTTAAAGTTCCGAATTTCTTGATGGCCAGCAGACCTTCGCAACAGCAACCACAACAATTACAAATAAAGGGTAACCCTTCTTGTTCGTTTTCCCCTATTTGAACCAGATTGTGGTCGTATGCCTTTTCAAGTAAACTCATGCATTCCGAAACGCCAACTTCCCTGGCATGGCCATACTTTATGAGGCTTGCAGCGGTAGTCCCAAAGGTCATGCATATCTCTAAGGGGGCAGCACAAGCTTTACCTAAATGGCTCATTTTGTGCCTACAATAACACAAACCGATTCCTATGTGAGTGGCTTTTTGGATAATTTCGCTCGTTCGTTCGTAATCTAGGATATGTAAATTATTCACTGAGCTTAAGGCTTGTTCATTGACAAAGATTCTTCCCAGCTTTGTTTCAGTCACAAATAAATCTCGGACAAAATCCTCTTCAACATTTAAGTATTGGTAAAATAGCTCAGAAAGTAAGGTCTGATCAAGGTCTTCTCTGATACGCATCAGGGAAAATTCAAAGAAACCAGCCATAGGCGGTGGTAAAAGAAAGGTTCTCTCGCCTTCAGTACTCTCAATATCAATCAATAAGGCCCGAGAAGCAAGTTCGGTAAGTATCTTTTCAGTATCTTCTTGACTCTTTTTTAAAGCTGAGCTGGCTGTCTGGATTGTGAAGGGTTTTATGGGTAACGCCGACATAACCCTCGCTTCCTTTTCATTCATTAAGACACTAAGAATCTTAAATAAATATTCAGAAGGCGGAGCCCCTTGAGGAAATCGATTAAGTCGTTCGCTCAATTGATGGAATCCAGATTTTATACTTCTATGTGCCATAGGTCTCCTTATCTTGAATGTTTTTAACCGATTGAGCTTACGTCTATTTGTGCAGATAATCTTTCGTATCCACCGGAAGTCCTTTGGCTTTCAAGCGCACTTCCACGATCTCTTTGATGATGGAGTAGATAAGTACAAAGAGCGGAACACCGATGATCAGTCCGATAAACCCAAAGAACTTACCGCCTAAAATGATGGCAAAGAGAATCCAGAAAGAAGAGATGCCCAGGGAATCTCCCAGGATTTTCGGTCCGATGACATTCCCGTCCAACTGCTGAAGGAAAAAGATGATGATAAGGAACCAGAAGGCCATGATCGGCGATTCGAAGAAGATGATGATCACCGAAGGAATGGCTCCGATGAAGGGTCCGAAGAACGGGACGATGTTAGTTACAGTAACGATAAACGTAACCAGCAGCGTGTAGGGCATATCCACTATGGTGAGGATGATGAACGTTAATAAGCCGATAATTAAGGAGTCTAGGATTTTTCCTCCCAGGAACCTACTGAAGATTCTTTGGGTGCGTCCTAAAAGCTCGAGGATTTTGTCTGCAAGCTTCACGTTGAAGACACTATAGTTGACTTTCTTCGCCATACTGATGAACCGCTCTTTTTCTGCCAACATGTAGATAGAGATGATAATGCCGAGAAATAGGTTCCAGACGGAGAGTGCGGTGTGTCGAAGGAAGGAAAGCGCTATGGGGACTAGGTCCTGTGCGATGTTATTAATGAAGACCACCAACTCGTCCAAGCGTACATTCATAAAATCGACGACTTCCGGTGGAAGAAGAAGAATATCGTCCGATAGCTTTTTGATGTATTCCGTCGAGGAGCGGACATAGTCCGGGATGTTCTGGACAAGCCCGGTGATGCTCGCGAAGAGCTGCGGGAAAATGAAGGCGAGGAAGAGATACACAAGAAACCCGGAAGCCAGATAAGCCAGGAGAAGGGACAGTATATGGAATCGCGATTCTCTGATTTTTTTTAGCGAGGAAATCTTTCCCAACTGCTCTTTGAAGAAGTTTAAAAAGAAGTTCACGAGATAGGCGATGACGAACCCGTAGATAAAGGGGTCGAGCGCGGAAAAATAACCCCCTAATACTCGGGTGAAGTTGTCCAGTCCCGACATGACAAGAAAGAACAGAATGCTAGACGCAATGACAATAAAGCTGTACATCGCGATAGTGGTGTATTTCCGGTTCCAATTACAATTAAATTCCACAGTACCCTCCCGTGATCCTTGTAAATTTCGTATACAGATGCGTCCATTCCTCATTGAAGACTTAGCATGCTTAGTAAGCTTAATCTAAATATACCTTTTTCATATATCATTGACAATAACTAAGCTAGTAAAACTCGATTTCTATGTACAGCTTACTTCACGGTTACGAATTTCAGTCTAACACCTCATCTAACTCACGCTATACTTCTTCGAATGCTCAATTAAGCATTTTAACTCGGTTTGCAGGATTTCTCTAAATTACAGAGAATATAAAAGATCACTTATGAAAAAAATGATTTGAGTCGTTTTCCAAAGACAGGAAAAGGCAATTAAACTAGAGAGTCGAGGCTAGCAACTAGTAGAGTCTCATTTGGTCAATGTTGGGGTAGTACGGGAGGTTATGCATCATAAAAACTGCGCGTCGAAATTTTTATATTTATTGGATCCTAGGATTAATATTTTTGCTAATTTATCCATCTCACGTCACTGCTGCTCCCCCTGTAATCAAAACGATCAACGTGGTTATGGATGACAACTATCCCCCTTATTCTTTTCGCAATAATCAGGGTGATTTGCAAGGAATCACGATTATCTGTACAAACTGGGTATCCAAGATCAATTCAATTATTCAAGTTCACCCTTATACACCAGCCAATTTTTTAGAGCTATTAA
Source organism: Desulfosporosinus burensis (assembly GCF_054657535.1). Lineage (NCBI taxonomy): Bacteria > Bacillati > Bacillota > Clostridia > Eubacteriales > Desulfitobacteriaceae > Desulfosporosinus > Desulfosporosinus burensis. Next base: position 254,237 of record NZ_BAAHYN010000009.1, on the reverse strand, counting down.
AAAAGGGCATTCGGGGTTTATGCCTGCCATTAACGATGGATTTGCGCAGATTTCCGAGAGTGAATATCAGGCCATTGATAAAAAGTGGTTTGGCTTGACGAGTGTACCCTTCTATATAAATCCCTTATTCAGAGTGATTGTGATCATTGGGGCTGCAACTTTTCTGGTGGCCTTAGTGTTGTTTATCTGGAATAGGACGCTTCAGCGGATGGTCAGACAAAAAACCGGTGAGCTGTGGAATGCCTTCAGCGCAATAAAACAAGTTGAAGAAGAAATCAGAGAATTAAAATGCCGAACTCGAAGGTCGAGTCCTGGAAAGAACAGCCCAACTGGAGGACCTAAATAGTGAGCTTGAAGAAAGCAATGCGCTGCTTGAGGAGGAGATCGTCAAGCGTGAGAAGGTTGACGAAGACATCCTGAAATTGAATGAGGAACTTGAAAATAAGATAAAAATGCGCACGAGTCAGCTGGATGATCTCAATGCCGTCTTGGAACAACACAATACTTTGTTACATGAGTCTCAAAAAGTGGCACATTTAGGGAGCTATGTTGTAGATCTCCAAACGAACGAATGGCAGTCTTCACCAGAGGTTCATGAGATTTTTGGAGTTGATTCAACCTATCCGAACACGCTGGATGCCTTGCTGGAGATTGTTCATCCAGATTGGCGAGCCAAAACTTTTAGTTTTCTTTCTAAGATGCAGCTTGACCAAAACCGCTTTGATTATGAATTCAAAATCATCCGTCTTTCTGATCGAGAAGAACGCTGGGTGCATGGATTTGCAAAAGCTGAGTTCGATAACGAAGGCAATGCAGTTCGTTTAATTGGCATGATTCAGGATGTGACGGATCGAAAGCGTTCCGCAGAGAAAATCATTTATTTAAGCTTCCATGATCAACTGACCGGTCTCTATAACCGGCGATTTTTCGAAGACGAGTTAAAACGACTGGATGTTAAAAGAAATTATCCCTTGACGCTCGTGATGGCAGACGTCAATGGGCTTAAGTTGATTAATGACTCCTTTGGCCATGCCATCGGGGATGAACTTCTTAAAAATGTTGCCGAAGTGCTGCGTAAAGGCTGCCGAGCAGATGATATTATTGCCCGACTCGGAGGAGATGAATTCGTTATCCTATTGCCTAAGACGGACGCTACTGAAACAGAGCAAATTCTCAAACGAGTTAATGCTTTAGCTGCCCAAGAGAAAGTTGGCTCAATCGAATTATCCATTTCGTTTGGCTATGAAACAAAACAGAACGAGATCGAGGATGTTCATGAACTACTAAAAAAAGCCGAAGATTATATGTACAAGAGAAAACTCTTTGAAGGCCCAAGTATGCGCGGGACAACGGGGACAACGCGGGGACAACGGGACAGGTACACTGTCCCGTTTTTGCAAGCGGAGCAGGGACAAGGTACCTGTCCCCTTGTCCCACCCTTGTCCCACTTGTCCCAAGAGCTTGATAAATAGAACAAAGGACAAGGTACTGACCCCTTGTCCTTTGTTCATAAATAAACTAGAAGAATACTCCTATTTGTTTAGAGCTTGTTTGACGATTTCTCCTACTTGAGTGGTGGAAAGACCTGAATCGGCACCCAAAGAGGGCACTTTCCCCGTTATTAGGACTGTTTGAATAGCATCGTTAATCTCGTTCGCAGCTGCGGTTTCACCAATATTATCGAGGAGCATGGCCATCGCGGCTATTGCTGCCATCGGGTTGGCCACGTTTTTACCCTTATATTTGGGAGCAGAACCATGGATGGGTTCGAACATCGAAACCTTGCCCGGGTTAATATTACCCGAAGCGGCAATACCTAAGCCGCCTTGGATCATTGCTCCTACATCCGTGATTATATCGCCAAACAGGTTGCTGGTTACAGCGACGTCAAACCATTCGGGGTTCTTAATCATCCACATACAAGCTGCATCGATATAGGCGTGTTCCCTTTCGATGTCCGGATATTCCTGACCGACCTCTTCGAACGTGCGGGTCCATAAATCCATGGCCCGGATGGCGTTAGCTTTATCAATCAAAGTCACTTTTTTCTTTTTGTTGCGCTCGCGAGCCAGTTCAAAAGCGTAGCGAATCACCCGTTCGCACCCTTTGCGGGTAAACACCATCTCGGCAATCGCTACTTCGTCCGGAGTGCCTTTCTTGAATATACCGCCCAGCCCGGTATAGGCGTCTTCCGTGTTTTCTCGCACGATGACCATGTCAATGTCTTCCGGCTTTTTGCCTTTGAGCGGGCAGAACTGTTCCGCTATCAGTTTGATCGGGCGTAAATTTACGTAGAGGTCTAGTCCCCAGCGCATGCCCGCAATAATTGGTTTCTCAATGAAACCAGGCTCGACACGAGGATCCCCCAAGGCACCTAGATAAATGGCATCCAGGGTTTTGTATTCTGCCAAGATTGATTCGGGCATGGTAATCCCAGTTTCCAAATAGTAATCGGTGCACCACGGGTAGTAGATTAGTTCATAGGAGAAGCCGTTGTGTCTTGCTACTGCCTCCAGTACTTTAATTCCTTCGGCGACGACTTCTGGGCCGACTCCATCCCCGCCGACCACGCCGATGCGGTAATTCCGATTCCCGCCTTCATTAACCATTGGCAATACCCCCTAAACGTTCACTGGCGTAATTGACCAAGCCGCCAGCTACCATAATTTTTTCCATAAATTCCGGGAAAGGAACAGCTTGGAAGATTTGGCCAGTTGAAACATTTGTTACAGTACCGGTAGCCGGATCAATGCTAATCTGTTGTCCTTCGGTAAACTCCTGGGCGATACCCGGAATTTCGAAAATTGGCAAGCCAATATTGATGCAATTTCGATAGAAGATACGGGCATAATAGGGTGCGACTACCGCGGCGACGCCTGCGGCTTTTAAGACAAAAGGAGCTACTTCGCGGGAAGACCCGCAGCCGAAATTTGCATCAGCTACAAGCACATCCCCTGACCGAAACCGTACGGCAAACGTGGGATCAAGATCTTCCATAACATGCTTCACCAATTCTACAGGATCTGTGAGATTGCAGTAACGACCGGGAATAATCACATCGGTATCAATGTCCCGGCCAAATTTCCATACGTTTCCTTCAATCATAAGTATCTCTCCCTTAATCAGAATTCAGAAATCAGAAACCGGAGGTCGCTTTAACTTAACTATTCTGAATGTTAAAGTTCACCTGGGCCAATGATCCGACCAGCTAAAGCTGTTGCCGCTGCTACTGCCGGGCTAGCTAGGTAAATCTCACTAGAGATGTGGCCCATGCGGCCGACGAAATTACGGTTGGTGGTTGATACGCAGCGTTCACCATCGGCAAGGATACCATATGCCCTCCCACGCACGGTCCACAAGTAGGAGTCGAAACAACACAATCGGCATTGACAAAGGTCTCAAGAAGCCCCTCTTTCATGGCCTGCAAGTAGACTTTTGTCCATTGACCTTATCCTCACTCCATGGCTCGGCCCAGGGCCACCCTTTGGCTCTGTCCACCGGAAAGTTCCTTAGGTTTGCGGTCCAGCAGGTCTTCAAGATCAAGGACCCTGGCCGCTTCTAGCACATTTTTCTTAATTTCACCCTTGGGTAACTTTCTCAATTTAAGCCCAAAGGCCATATTGTCATAGACCGATAGATGGGGGTAAAGGGCATAGTTTTGAAAAACCATGGCAATATCCCGATCCTTGGGAGCCAGATTATTAACCAGCCTGTCTTCGATATATAGTTCACCAGCTGAAATCACCTCCAATCCGGCAATCATCCTTAAGGTGGTTGTTTTTCCACAGCCAGAAGGACCTACCAGTACTAAGAATTCTTTATCCTTTATTTCAAGAGAGAGATCCCTGACGGCTGTAACGTTACCAGGGTAGATTTATAGAGATTTTTTAAACGTAGATTAGCCATCTTCAGTGTCCCCTTTCCATAAAAATACCGAGATGAATACTAGGAGCACTCCCCTGGTTCCTATTGCGATAGGCATTTTTGTCATCAGCAACATCGTGATGCCTAAAAACATGGCGGCTATCAGGCAAGCGCTGCAGAAAACTTCAGCTTCAGATCAATGGCTTAATATTACTAAAGTTTTTTGGCAGCCACATGGAGTTAAGATGGCCTTTTTGCGACGACTTCATGGAGTTTATGTGACAGTTTTGTGGCAAAGGTTGATTTCTGTTTTTTTCCCTTTGGCTTATGCTAAAATAGTCTTCAAGGTGATAATGAATGAATAAAACAGTTTTAATTGTAGAAGACGAGCCCCGCATGATCTCATCTCAACTGTCAGGGGCAGTGGGTATAAACTTGAGGTGACAAAATGAACAAGAAAAGTATTACCTTTAAGCTTTTTATTGTGACCTCCCTGTTCTTCATCCTCTTTACCAGTGTAACTATGCTCCTGCAAACCTTGTTTATTGAAACATTTTATCTCGATAAAAAGGCCAAAGATTTCGAAGCCAACTTCAAAGTATTCAGTGCTGCTTATACCGATTTAATGAAAAACAACGCGGATGATTCCGATTTATTGGCCAGCTTTCAAAGCGAAAACAATGCCAGTACCGCCATCGTCAATCTATCGGGTGACACCATCCGTATTCTTGAGGACAAAAAACAAGTCATACTTAGAATCATCAACAAGTCGACTTCCCCCCCGATGCCATGTTCAATATGGTCGATAATATAATTACTTACAATATGGATAGTAGTAGAAAGATACTGATCAACGGCTTGCAACAGTGGACCTCAGACCCCCAGGCCGTATCCCAAGTCGTTGACGAAGGACAAATTCTGGTTTATAACTCCGACGTGAAAATTGACGGTCAAAACAGCTTGGTGGGGATTGCCCCTATTCTAGTCGACCATAAAGTGGCTGGCGTTTTATCCGCTGCAGTATCGCTCCAACCCATTGGAGAAGCTGCAACGGTCATCCGGCAGTTTTATATTTATTTTTACGCCATTGCTCTTTTCTTGATTATTATCTTATCTCTGATTTATTCGAAAATGATTGCCAAACCGCTTCTCACCCTTAACAAAACGGCCTTAAAAATGTCCGAACTTGATTTCTCCACAAAGTGCCCTGTCAAGTCCCAGGATGAAATAGGCAATCTGTCCGCCACCTTAAATTTCCTCTCTGAAAAGCTAAATTCTTCCTTATTGGAATTAACAGCTGCCAATCAAACGTTAAAAGAAGACATTGAGAAAGAAAAACAACTAGAAATCATGAGAAACGAATTCATCGCGGGGGTATCCCATGAATTAAAAACTCCCATTTCTCTGATCAGCAGCTATGAGTTCTCATAGAAATAGAGAATCCAGGCGATCAAATCCCTGAAGCCGAGCTGCAAAATATTTGGAGTAAATTTTACCGGATTGAAAAGTCCAGGAACAAGGATCTAGGCGGTACAGGGCTCGGACTTTCCATAGTCAAGGATATTCTAGATCTCCATGGCAGTGAGTATGGGGTGATGAATATAGCAGATGGGTTCAAATTTTTCTTTACCGTGAAAAAAGATCTCAAATCCCTATGGAAATAGCCTTGGGATTTGAGATCCTTCTTTTTTAATAACGTGATTAAAAAACCACTATCATCTCAATATTTTCCGGATTGGAAACACCAAGACCCAATTCTTCTGCCCTGGCGATTTGCTCTTGATCCTACTTGCCTCCCAGTGAACTCGTCCGTCTAAACTAAAAACAGAACCCATTTCCTACGACAGAGAAAGAGTCCTGTTAATTTTGACTGAAAATTGATATTAGCCCTCTCTCACAGGTAAATCTGATTTCATTATATATAAATTAAATGTAATAAGTCTGAGAAAAATCACCCGGCTACAGGTCTATAAAATACCCTGTCCAGATCCAAGCCCAACCCCGGGAAATCAGGATGTGTGAATTTGTCGCCCGGTCCCCCTGCAAATACCAAGGTATAACTTCCATCTTTAAGCTTAAAAGTTTCCAATGTGTTCTCCTCGGGATCCACAATCCAGTAGTGAGGGATCCCTGCCTTGCGATAAATTTCCATCTTCCGTAAGCGATCTTTCCGACGATTTGTCGGGGACATAATTTCCACCACCAAATCACAAGGACCGTCGATGCGTTCCTGGCGCATAATTTCCCCAGAAAATAGCAGAACTCAATTCCCCCGAATGGGTTAAGGAAAACTATCCGAAAGCTAGTTTAATTTTAAAGTGATATTTCAAGGCTGACCCCATTCTTCTTTCTCACTATTATTCGTAATCATAGCCATCTCTGAAAATCCCGCTGCACCTCGAACAGTATCCTCTCTAAAATTGTCTCCTTCTGCAAAAGCAACCCAGTAAGGGTCTTCCATCAAACAGGCCTTTGTTTCCTTGGCTATAGCAAAAGGTCTGTATTCGTCTAAACCGAGTTCTTTCAACAATTGCTTTGCCCCTATCCTTTCAGGTGGGAATACCCTACCATTGATCCACTCCACGAAATCCAGCATACTTACAACTCTTTTACCTGTGAACAATTCCATGGGTGCGTAGACTGCAGGAACCCACTCTTCTAATACTACAGTATAGTCACCTTCGACACCTTCCTGATGCCCTATCTGCAGGTTGTCCATCATTAAACGAAGCATTTAAATCATCACCTTCTCAATATACTTCATTCTCCAGTGCAAGTAACCCTTTATTGCTTTTACTCTGTAATCCGGAAGAAAATCAAAGACAGGCTCTACACTTTCAATCAGTTTATTATACAATACCGCCAGATCAGTCTGAGGGAGTAATGGCTCTGTAATTAGCTTGATTTGGACACTATGAGTTGTTCTAAAGGGTTTAGCGGAGTCAAATCTACCTTCTTTCCCAGCCGATCCTAATTCTTTTCTTCCATGCCAAGCTAACAAGGAAGCACCATGATCGTATAAGGGCGCTAAGGCCTCAGTACCATCAAGACCTAGCAGTATGTCAAAATTACTCAGATGCCTGTCTTCATTTCCGATTAAAGCATCAAATAATAACATTTCGTATAACGGTTTAACCGGCAGGATTTTCTTGTAGGCTTCAAAATAATCTTCAGGCTCTAACCCCAGTTTAGCGATAATGTAATTATAATAAGAAACTACTTTAAAGTCCTTTGGAATGTAGTATTCACAAACAGAGACATGTTCCAACTTGTGAACTTTTACATCCGGAAAAAGCTTTGCATCCATCAAAAAATATGTTAGGTGGTTATAATGTAAAACCTCCGCTATATTGGATGCCATGACTTCAGAATAAGGTTCATGCCCAATTACCCCATTTGGGTCTACTGAATTACCTTTTACTAAGCATAACTTTCCGTCGATTTTATACCAAGCTTTAGATAATATGCCTTTGGATGTTTTTGTTGCGTTCTTCTTCACTAACTCAATTAGCATATCTCTACTCCTCTCTGGTTGCATCCCTATTATATACCATAATTAACCAAAGAATAAAGGGGGAAATAATGTTGGAAGAGGGACATCAGCTACAAACCAACCGATCCGTACCACTCTGGTCAAGGAACTCCTGAAAAATTAAATATCCAAACAAATACAAAATTCCACAATGCTTGTAAAATTCTACAGTTTCGTATTATTTAAGTTAGATAGAACAGCTCTATTTATAAAATGATAAGGAGCTTGATTTATGAGTGAGCTTAGATACGCTGGAAAACAAACAAGAGCGGATATTCTTGACAAGGCCCGAATCTTATTTTCTGACAAGGGATATGGTGCACTATACTTAGTCTATTTTCACCAGCAGATTAGCAAAGAGCGCAGCCCGCTCGGCTAATTTATCGATCTCAATATGTTCACTCTCCGCATGAGCTCCGTCGCCAATGCAACCCAAACCGTCTAGGGTGGGGATACCCAACGCTGCGGTGAAGTTCCCGTCGCTTCCTCCACCGACGCTAGCCTCCCCCAGTTCAAAACCAAGAGAACCCGCGATATCGCGGGCAATCTCATAGAGCGCCCCAATTGCAGCGGTTCGTTCGAGGGGCGGCCTATTCATTTCACCGGTAACAACTAGTGATGAACCCTTTAACTTTGGGTCTAGGCCAATTATTGCTTGTTCCAAGCGTTTGCCTTCCGCCACTGTAGCTACTCGAACGTCTACTTCAGCCTCAGCTTCCGCGGCGACTACATTCGAGCGTGTACCTCCTTTAATCACTCCGACGTTCAGCGTTGTGCCTTTCTCGTAATCCGTTAATCTGTGTAATTTAAGAATCTGGTGTGCTAATTCCTCAATGGCGTTTACCCCTTGAGCATGATTGTTTCCTGCATGGGTTGCTATTCCCTGTGCTTTCACAACGAACATGCCAACACCTTTACGCCCTGTTTTTAGCGCCCCAGTTTTAGCTTCAGCCGGTTCTGCTACTAAAACAACTTTACTTTTTAGAGCCTCCGCTTCTATGTAGGCTCTGGAAGTAGGACTTCCGATCTCTTCATCCGAGGTGATGAGAAAGACAATTCGTTTATTTAAGCGCACCCCTAATTCTCTTAAAGCCTTCACAGCCCATAGAGACTGAATAATTCCACCCTTCATATCCAGAATACCCGGTCCATAGGCACGGTTTCCTTCAATCCGAAAGGGCAAACGCCCTACATCCCAAACCGTGTCCAGGTGGGCGAGAACCAGAATCTGTTCCACCCCTTTACCGTAAGTCAGCTTTAGGTGGTGACCCACTTGAGATTGAAGAATTTTCTCAGCGCGAATGTCTAAATGCCGCGCAAAAAGATGTTCAACCAGTTCACCGGACTTGTTTACCAATTCTCTAGAATTGCTAGGCGACTCCGCTTTCACAAGTCGTTCCAGAGACGATAACATCTCACCTTGGTGTTCTTTGAGAATGTGGAGAAGTTCTGACATAAAACCGTCTCCTTTTAAAAAAATTATTCGGCAATTTCTGTATGTATTATCCCCAGACCCTCGTGTTCTTAGAAATTGCTCTGCACAAATGGCCGTCAGGTTAATTCTTTTCTAAAACGTAATAGCTGATAGAGGCATCATGACGCAATAATCCCACCACAGAATATCCCTTAGCAAACATAAGTATCATCTGACTACGAACCGCGAGTCGCCATTCTCTTGCCAGATCTGGGTTATTGGCCTTGATCGCCTGGATAGAACCTGGAACTGGGACAAGAAGGCCAGAAGCAGCTTGGATATCGTTCAGAGCTCCTGGTCTTGGGTATTCTCCCAGGAGGCTCCATTGAGAAAGCAATGGATAACTCTGCCATTGAGTTGATTCCAAGGAGGAACCGGCGATAGCCTTCGTCACTCGTTCAGATAATAGCTCCCACTCTACCAGAAAGCGGTCTGAGGGCAGACCGTGGTTCAACTGATCTTCCATCTCTCCATAATAGCTAGGGAGATAGGTTTTTGTATAAGCGCCCAGTTTGCAAAGATTCAGGTAGGCATTACGAGCCTCCAAGGGGTCGTAGGTCCAGACCATTTTCTGGTAGCCATAATTTATAGCCCAATCCCTTTGCTTTAACTTTAGCTCTCTGCCTAAACCAAGATTTCTGTAATTCGGGTCAACTGCAAGCATATGAGAACAAAGGTAGGCCTCCGTGCCTTTATAACCAGGAAAGCCATAACAAAAGCCAATCATGATCTTGTCCATAAACGCCCCGATGACCACACCCCCGTTATGGCTTGTAGCCATCATCTCAGGGAGGGAGGCAGCGACACTGTCGCTCCAAATTCTTTTCTGCATAGTCAGGGTCTCTTGGATTTCACTTACGGAGGTTAAAACTCTATAATTAATCTCATGTTTCACAACTTCCGTCCCCCTTATCTAATTAAACACTCAGGAACCTGTAGTTGGTATGTGAAATTCAAAACCAGATTGCCCGTCGTAGGTCCTTACTCGATCTTGAACTTTTGGCCAATCAGCCGCTGCTACCCCCGTAGTTAGGGCTTTAAGGAGAGAAAAAATTGTGGCCATACCATTCAAAGCAGATGGCTGTGGAGTAATGGCTTTCAGTAAGACATTGGCCTCAATCCCTATCGGGGAAAGCTCATCATCCGAAATCCCCAGAACTTTAACCCCTTTAGTTTTCGCTGCCTGTACAAAAGAAATCGTCTCAGCCGCATAACGTGGGAAAGAAAAGGCGATGACCAGCCAATGTTCATCCATTTCCATGATAATGCTGTCGGCGTCATCAATCGGGCCCCTATAGAGAGAAGTGTCACCGCGAATAAGGTTTAGTGTAAAAGAAGTCCAGTTGGCCAAGGCATATGACGTTCTAAACCCTACGACAACAATCTTTCTCGCCTGTAAGATAAGATCAACAGCTTTGGTAAAGAGCTCATTATTAATCGAACTAAGAGTTTGTTTAATGAAAGCAACATCTTGCTCCATTACGCGTTGGATGAGATTATTCTCACTAATTAGTTCTCCAGTAGTGTCACGGTAGTTCTTGAGCGGTCCTTCCCGTTCGTCGGAATTAAGTAACGACACTCTAATTTCTGTTTGTAGAGCACTATAACCAGAATAACCAAGAGCATAACAGAATCTAATGACCGTTGTTTCGCTTGTTTCAGTCAGCGCACCAATTTTCTGAGCAGAATGAAGAGCGAGTGTTTTCGGTTGATCGATCACGAATTTAGCCACGGTCTTTTGACTGGTTGTTAATTCCTGATAGCTTTTGCGTATCTGTTCTGTGATGTTTTGCATGTTATCTCCTGTTAAATTATACTTTCGCTATTTATCAAATATCGCTTAACTAGGGAGTCCACGACCCGGAAGCCGATACCCGGTTCGCTTGGGACTTGAATGTACCCATCTTTCGACATAATCACTTCGGGCTCGATAATATCAGTGTCCCAATAACGAGAAGATGCTGATGTATCACCAGGTATGGTGAAATTCGGCAAGGATGAGAGAGCTAGATTATGCGCCCGTCCAACACCTGATTCCAGCATTCCGCCACACCATACCGGAATTTTCTGCTCTTGGCAGTAGTTGTGAATCCGGATAACTTCCTGCAAGCCGCCTACTCTACCGACCTTAATGTTCACGATTCTACAGCTATCTAGTTCAATGGCGTGGCGGGCGTCATCCAACGTATGAATGCTCTCATCAAGACAGATCGGGGTTTTTATCACTGCTTGGAGTTTGCGGTGGTCAATCACATCATCATGGGACAGGGGCTGTTCGATCATCATTAAGCCATACTGATCTAGTTCTTTAAAAACATCTAGATCTGCGAGTGAATAAGCTGAATTGGCATCGACCATCAAAGGAATATCCCCGAATTCCGCACGTAAGATTCTTACGGTTTCAAGATCTCGGCCTGGTTTAATCTTCACCTTGATCTTGCGGTATCCGTCCGTAAGGTATCTGCCGACCAATTCAACCAAATCGGACATTGACGGCTGAATTCCGACGCTCACCCCCACGGCAATTTTTTCTTTGACACCGCCAAGGGCCTTACTCAGAGATAGGCCCTGTTCCTTAGCCCAGAGATCCCAAATTGCCCCTTCGAGCCCAGACTTGGCCATATTGTTTCTTCTAATAGGCTTAAAGAGATTAGTTACTTCCCTCGGGTGCCCGATTTCTTTGTTTAGTACCAGTGGAGCAAGGAAGTCCTTAATAATATGTCGAGCAGTCTGCGGAGTTTCTTCGTTGTAAAAGGGTGCAGCCATGACAGTGACTTCCCCATAGCCAACTGCATCTTTACCATGCACCTCCACCAACAGAAAGACGCGGTTATTCTGGACACCAAAACTTGTTTCGAAGGGTTTCTTCAAAGGCATCTGCAATTGATGCAGGATAATCTTATGTAGGCGCATTTCTAATTAATTCCTCCTTACTATAGCGGTTTACAAAGTAAAAAGCTTAAACTTCATTATTCTATACTTTTTGAAGCTTAAACTTTATATATGTAATATACAGAACATTCAGTTGCAAGTCAATTCAGAATGATAGGAGACTTTATTGGTAAGAGCATCTAATGTTCTTAGGGAATTTAAAGTTCCAACCTCTAGCACTGGAGGCGTTTTTCCTGCGGTGAGCATATAATAAATAAGGCCTGAAAACAGATGACCACGATAGTGAGTGGTGGCCCTCTCGAAACAGTCGCATACATTTAAGTTCAATATGGTGTCCGAGGACTGCCAACAATTGTCGAGTATATTGTATTGGCACATAAAAAATAAACTTATAGACAATGGGGATAGTCGACAGGATAGAGGCATATTGATTGTTTCATAGCAAAAAAATCGCAATGATTTAAAAGGAGTGGATAAGACATGGGAAATAGTATCAAGAGCAAAAATGGTACTAAGGTAATTAAGGCGGCAATGTTTGGAGGTGTTGTAGGAGCAGCGATGGGCTTATTACTTGCTCCAAAGAGCGGACTGGAATTGCGCCAAGATCTAGCCGTACAGGCCCACCAAATCGGAGACAAGGCTCATAGTGCTTGGCAAAATGTCGAGGACAAAACCCAACTAACTGTTAATACCAGTAAAGGTTTAATTCGGAAAGGAAAACGATTGGTTAGTAACCTGACAGTACTGGTACATGAGATTCGGAAAGGTGCTTTGAAAAAGACCAGTTCTATTTATGCATCGGAAGATATGGATCCTGATGATCCGACAAAAGAAATAATGATCATCGAAAACGAACATGAGTTCTAGTATTGTATACGACCAGATTAAGGACCCTCCCGAAGCCGTTTTTTGATTCGGCAACGAGAGGGTTCTTAATTTGAGAAGCATATTGTGGTTAACTGCTGGTCATAGGTTTCATTTCCTCGTCAAGAATTAAAGCGCCGTAGTGTTTTAATTGAGCAAGGGATGTTTCCGTATTATCTAATAAAACTACTCCGAGCCTTCCAGGATAATATCTTAAAAGCATGAAGAGAATTTCAGTTGACTCAGCTTTAATAATTAGTGGTTTTTTAATTGAGAAGCTAAGGGTGCTAATGAATCCCGCTACGTCGAAAGGTTCCTTGCTATTTCCAAAATCTATTAAAAGGTAATCCATATCTGTAGTTTTACAATCTCGGAACAAGTTATAAAAATCACCGTTCTTCAACATATTTACTGCCTTTTCTTCTGTTAGCGAAAGCTCTTGAATTGAATATTCCTTCTTCTTAGCAAGATCAAAATAGTTATAGGCAGAAGTAATGGTTGAACTAGATCTTAGTTTTAACTCTGGAGCTTTAATTTCATTAAGTTCTTTCTTTATAGCACTGATAAATTCTGGGGTCGTTCCACAACATCCACCAATCAGCCTTACACCATTCTCTACAAATTCTTTTGTATATGAACTAAATTGTTCTGGTTTTTGGTTATATACTGCCTCTCCATTCACTAAGGCAGGCATCCCGGCATTTGCTTTTACTGAAAGAGGAATTGAGGCAACCGAATACATTTTTTTAATAGGTTCAATTAAACTATCAGGACCGCCTGAACAATTAGCACCAACTACTGCCACTCCTAATGATTGACACACAAGCGCACATACCTCTGCTGAGTTACCAGATAGGGTTCTACTATTTTCATTAAAGGTTACTGAAGCAATAATAGGAAGTTTTGTATTCTCTTTAGCTGCCAATATAGCTGCCCTTAATTCATTTAAATCTGTAAACGTTTCAAAATTAACAATATCTGCACCTGCATCTTCTATTGCCCTTAATTGTTCCTTAAACGTATTATAGGCATTATCAAAACTTAAATCCCCTGCAGGTTCTAAAATCATACCAGTAGGGCCAACTGAAGCGGCAACATAAGTGTTATCACCTGCAACTTCTTTGGCTAATTTAACCCCTTCGAAGTTTATTTGGTAAATCTTATCCCCTAAACTATGCTTTTCTAATGTAACTCTATTGCCTGGAAATGTATTGGTCTGAATTACATCCGAGCCTGCTTGTTTGTATAGATTATAGAGATTTTTAACCTCATCTGGTTTTGATAGATTCCACAATTCTGAAGCTTCATTGCCCTTTAAACCTCTCCTTTGAAGCATTACACCTTTAGAACCATCATATAATAAAACCCGTTCATGGATGGAACTTAGAAAATCCTTCATCATTTTACCCCCTGTATGTTTATGGTATTACAACAATGTTTTCCCGCTCGACCGATTATGCTTACTTCAAAAGTTCGGTCAATTTCATGGACAAGATTATTTACTCTTTCTACGCAAGTAGTTTACTTCTTGGTTTATAAGCTTAATAGTTTTTCTAATGCCCTCATCATCCGTTTTACAAAAACATAACCGTAAACCGTCTGAGTGAGGAAAACCATCGATATAGCAACTGTTTGTACTGCTTAAAAGTACATTATTTTTCGACAATCGATTGAGAAGAACATCGGCGGATCCGCTATTTAACTCTAGGCAGGCATAGATCCCTGTTGTGGGTATATAACATTTTATTATTCCATCTAGGTGCTGCTCGAATGCATCTCGTAAAACATCCATCTTTTCTTTATAGTACTTTTTTGTTCTTTGCACATGAAACTTGTACATACTACTTTGCAGGTAAATTTCCAAGGCACCCTGGGTTAGGATTGGGGAGTTCAGATCGATGCTCCGCTTATAGGTTATAAATTCATTCTGGAGTTCTCTCGGTAAGATAACCATTCCCAGGCGCAATCCCGGTAACAGTGTTTTTGAAAAGCTCCGAATGTAGATCATTCGTTCTTGTTCTCCCATTGAGTACATCGGGTCTATCTTAGTATCCAGTTCCAAGTCTGCCAAATAATCATCCTCTATAATATAGACTTCATACTGTTTAGCAAGCCTGATTATTTCTTTTTTCTGTGTATAATCATAGCAGAATCCCGTTGGGTTTTGATATCTTGGCATAGTATAAAAGAATTTAATATCTCCTTGTTTAAATATTGATTCCAGCTCGTTCAGGTTAATACCCTCATGTGTTCTTCTAATTCCGACGACTGGGATTTTGGTACATTTCAGGACTTGAAGCATGACAGAATATGTGGGTTGCTCGACTAGTACTTTTGTCCCGACATTAGGAAAAGAGATCGCTGCGAGAATGTACAAAGCTTGCTGCGAGCCATTGGTTATAAAAATATTCTGTGGTTTTGTAAAGACTTGAAAATTTGCCAAGTGTTTGACTAAACCATGAATTAATTCCGGCATACCCTGCGGTGAAGAATATTCAAACAGCTTTTTCTCATATAGCGAAATAGCCTTTTCCATACAATGATAAAAGTCCTTGTATGGATTAATGTAATCCGGCGGACCAGTCGTTACCATATCGATTACGTTATTCTTACTATTTACGATTATTGAAGATTTTACAACATAATAGCCACTTTTGGGAATGGCATAAATTAAATGTTCTGAAGATCAATTCCAAAATAAAGGAATAGGCTATAGCCTGATCTATGATGGAGAAGTAGCTTCTACAGCTTTTTCGTCATGTCGGTTTGAGAACCAATTAGAAATTGGGATTGAGACCTTAGCAAGGTATAGAGGAAAAGGGTTTGCATTATACGTTTGCTCAGCTCTTATAAATTACTGTCTAGAACATGGTTTGGAACCTATTTGGGCATGTCGCTTGGAAAATATTGCGTCATATCAGTTGGCTCACAAACTTGGATTTCTACCGACACTTTTTATCCCATATTATCGGCTTCCAGTCTAGAACTCTCTATACACACGGCCCTCATTGAACTTTCCCCCTAATCCGATACCTTGCAGTAACCTGTCAAATGCTTCTTATATGCTCTTTAATTCAGAATCCAACTTTTCTGAAGGCTCTGGTTTAACCTTTTTGCTTGTTTTCGACAACTGAACTAGAAAAACTCCGCCTAAAATAATGATCGCGGATATGAACATATTCGATGAAACTGGCTCTCCAAGCAAAACCGCACCTAAGAAAACTCCGACAATCGGATTTATATAAGCATAAGTTCCAGCTTTTGACGCCGGCCACTTCTGTAGGAGATAAATATACGAACTGTAACCAAGGATGGAACCAAAAAAAATCAAATAGGCCATTGCCCCTAGACCTTTGCTAGTCAAATGGATCTGGCTGGCCTCTCCAAGCAACAGCCCGATAAGTGTCAAACCAATTCCTCCGGCGAACATCTGAATCCCAATATTAGCTACCGTAGTTCCAGATGCTTTAAAGGTCTTGGAATAGACCGAGCCCAGCGACCATAAAAAAGCCGCCAACATTAGCAAACCCCCACCTGAAACGTCAATTATTCTAGCCTCAGAACCACTCAGTACTAAAAGCGCAACCCCGCCAAACCCTAAGATTAACCCGAACCATCCCTTCAAACCTATCCTTGGTCCATTGATCAGGAACAGTTCTAAAATCGCATTAAACAGTGGGACAATAGCCATGAGCAATGAAGTAGCCCCTGAATAAACCCATTGTTCCGCCCAGACGACGAGCCCGTTGCCGCCCATCAATAGAAATAAACCGACGATTGCTTGCCTTTTAAAGTCTGTAACATTCTCAGGAAACTTGTACCCTTTAAAATAAGCAAATAACAAGACCAAAGCCCCTGCAATCAAGAACCTAATACCTGCAAACAATTCCGGCGGAAAGTCGCTTACTCCAATTCTAATAGCCAGATAGGTTGACCCCCATATGATACAAACTGATATGTAGGCTAAAATGACCGTAATCTCTTCTCTCTTCCCCATTATCTCACCTTTCAAATCCCATTCCGAAATTCTCTCTGCATCTTCAAATAAGTCTAGGTTGTAGTCGTAGACGGACTAACTAATCTAATATTCCACATTTCTCCTTGACTTCCTTCTGAACTAGCAGAATAAACTATGACACAAAAAAAGCCAAAGCGTTTAAATAACGATCTGGCAAGTGAATCATGTGGCTGACCACTCCTATAACCCAGGCCGGTATGCTAGCCTTTACTGTCTCTAGCACAGATCTTGCGGGAAGTCTCACCATCAACCCAGCTGATGGTGCTAGGAAGACATCCTCCTCTCCAAATTCAAACCATACTCAGCCTGTCTTAACTGGGCCTTTACCTCAGATATACTCGCTCGTCTTCTATTAACCAATCCCCCACCCGCTTTAACTCTGAATTCCAGGTTCTTGATATGAATAATTTCTTGATCTCTATTATTCTTAACATAAAAGAAAAAAGAACCGATTATAGCACAGAAGATTGCTAAAACAAAATAACCCGTTGCTAGAGAAACATAAATAGTATAGTCATAAGTATTTATATGTTCTGCGACTGCGTTCTTGATGACCAACGTTTTCGAATATCCCATTCCATAGAACAATAGAGAGGAAAGATAACAAATTGTTGTCAAATTTGGCACAATTACAACCTCCACATTCATTAAGACAGTCTATTTAATGATCACGACAAAATTTTAAAGCCTTGGGCCACTAACCACACTTCCCCCAATCTCCAGTAATGCACTCGGTACATCCACCAGCATGTATAAGTTTGTTCCGACACACTGGGCATTTGTCGTGATGGATTAGCCACTGTTCACACGGGTCTATACAATAACTTCTTCGATTACATTCTAGACATACATCAATCATTTCATCGCCTCGCAGTACATGTATTTGTATTTTACCCGAACTTACGTTCTTATTATAGCCAAATTCTGTACGGATATCAATACCAATTTGTTCTTATTAGCTCTTTTTTTACCTGTGGCCACGTCGGCGAAACTATTCCAAATACCACATACTAATACACCGAAATTTCCATTTTGCAGGAAAATTTCGGTGTTCTGTGATGATTTCGGTCAAAGACCGTGTACGAAAGTGATCAATCTTTGTTGTGGAGTAGTAGTACCATGTTTAAGTTAGATCAGCAACAGCTGTCTCCGCTGTCAGGCGAACAATCACAGCTCGGTTCCGTTCCGGTCAGCCAACCCATAATGATAGCGTAGGCACAGCCAACACCGGGCTTAACTTCTATGGCATTAAACGGACAGTTTTTAACGCATGCTCCGCATTCCATACAGCGATCTTTATCAACAATGACCGATTTTTTGTCTTTTAATAGAAAGACATTATGTGGACAAACCTCAAGACACCTGCCACAGCCCGTACATTGATCGGACTTTAGTTTCAAGGTAGAAACATTTTTTAAATATTGATTCCTCATAAATAACAACTCCTTAGAGTTTAATAAAGCTATTAAGCAAAATCAAAACTATTCCCAAGACGATCGAGATAATGATCGCTGGAACAGCTTTTCTCATCTCTTTTAAGACACCTGAAAAGGAAGTGTACGTAGACGAACCAGTGAAGTTCATTGCTAAGAAGGCGGATATTGATGGAAGAATAAGAATATACCCCAGAGCTCGCAAGATACTATACTGAGGAACAGCGGTCCATCCATTCCATCCATTAAGTAGGTTAACGACGACTGCCCAAATAAATCCCAATAGCCAACCTTTCCACGCGAAAGCTCGGCCTGGAATCCATGGCAGTAAGACAGGGGTTAAAACACACCCTACTAGGACTGCGCCTATATAGGCGTAAAAATCAACCAACCCGAAAGGCCCCAAACCAAGGAGATTTAACAAAAATAGTACTCCAAAAATCATTAAGGAACTTTTGAAAGTGCCAACTAATTCCACGGGAGTCAAAACCAGGCGATCATAGGTCGTGAACCTGACCGTCCGCATTTCAGCAGTCACTTTCATTCCTAACTTGATAAATTCTTTGAGATCCTTGGCCCTCACTGGCCCATAAACCACTTTAAAACCAGAAAACTTGGCAACCTCGTGGGCACTTATACCAGGCGCGCCCAATTGTGGTACTATAACCGTTCTATGCGAGACAACTTTCTCTAGTTGTACTATAGCTATACGATTTAGAAGCTCTGGGGTCCCAAAGGTTCCTTTCCCTGCGGCACACCATACATTGATACCCTTGGTATCCAGCACTAGAATCCAGGCATCTACCCCATTCAATTCTTTTCTTAAGCTATCGAAGCTCATTTTATAATTCGCTGAGACCAAGACAGGAGAATTGCGATCGGGTTTTCCCAAACTATACAGACCGGGTTCCACTGTAAAGGTCATTCTGCCAATTCCCCAACGGGCTTTCCAAGTACCCACAATATCATCGAAGGTCAATTCAGCTGAAGTTTCAATGATTTTCAGTTCTCTGCTGGAAATTTCTATCATACCGACACCTCTTTTAAGGATTTTGCCTCATTATTGACTTGCATTTGCAATTAGTATTTTTATCAGACTTGCTGAAACACCTGTCTTGCTTAGATTTAATCTCAACTAAAAATTCAGAGATGTTTTCTATTACGGTACCATTGATACAATAATACATCCACGCCCCCTCACGCCTTCCCAGAACAATCCCGCTCTCACATAAAATCCTCATATGATATGACAAGGTTGGCTGAGTAATTTTAAAGTTATCTAATAGCTGACAGGCACACATTTCGCCGCAAGCAAGTAAGTCTACTATTTTGAGGCGCGTCTGATCGGATATTGCCTTAAATAGTGAAACATATTCCGCGTAACCATACTTCATTGAATCACTCCTAAACTTTATGGGATTAGCGTACAGGGATACAGATACAGATATAGATATAGATAAATATCTATATCTATATCTGTATTATACCCCTCACATAGAGAACTGTCTATATGGCAGTAAATATCTGTTGTTAAATTATCTGCTCTCCAAAGCCACAGCTCCCAGCACCAACAAAATTGTGAGCGATGGGTTTGACCCATAGAGAAGTCAAACAGAACTTCCCCCCATTAAGAAATGCGCTCTTGATGACCTGTAGCTTGTAAAACGAGTGGTTATGAGATAGAATTTTTTTAATCCTATTTTAATTTTTCTCAAATTCTCCTTGAAGTTTTTTTGGTTAGAATACCTACATACTCACTTGCGGAAAAAACAAGGAGATTAAAGGAGGAAATTATATGACAACCTTAGAACAAGTGGAAAAACTACGGGCAATGGCGAATGTAAGCTACGACGAGGCAAAGGCTGCCCTAGATGCGTCTAACGGGGATTTACTTGAAGCCATTATCAATCTGGAGAAACAGGGAAAGGTAAATGCACCAACTGGAGGCGGTTATTTCAATAGCCAAAAGACTGCGGATGCAAGTGCAGCGACATACAGAGAAAAATGCTGGGAAAAGCACACTAAAGACTGCCATGGTGGGCAAAACTTTATTTCTCTCATGAAGAAATTCGGACGATTTTGCTTGAAAATGATCCGCAAGGGCAATGCAAATTCCTTTGAAGTGCTCAAGGGTGAGGAAAGTAAAGCTGCTGCTCCTGTGACTGCCTTCGCCTTGCTGTTGATATTCATCCCTTGGATTACTATTCCACTGCTTATCATCGGACTATTCTTTGGTTTTCGCTATCGCTTCAACGGACCTGACCTTAGCGGCAACACAGTCAATGACGCGATGAATAGCGCAGCAGACGCTGCAGTAAATCTTAAGAAGTCCATGGAAGATAAAAAATAATTATTTGAAATGGCGGGGCTTTTAATGAGTTCGAAGATACTGATTATTGAGGATGAGGAAAAGATCGCCCGATTTGTCGAGCTTGAGCTTGGCTATGAGGGTTATAGCACAACAAAGGCCTTTGATGGCAGAACAGGGCTTGAACTCGCCGAAACCGGCGAGTTCGACCTCGTTTTGCTAGATGTAATGCTGCCTAAGTTGAGTGGCATGGAAGTCCTGCGTAGAATTCGCCGAACCTCCTCCGTTCCTATCATCATGCTCACAGCTCGGGATAGTGTGGTGGATAAGGTTTCCGGACTTGACAGCGGGGCGAGCGATTATATTACCAAACCATTTGAGATAGAGGAGCTTCTCGCTCGGATCCGCACCGCCCTCAGAAAAACTATCCAGGAAGACACAGTAGTGTTATCCGCCTCCGGTCTGCTGCTGGACACCAGCCGCCATACGGTTAGCGTTATGGGCAAGTTCATTGAACTAACAAAACGTGAATTTGACCTTCTCCACTATCTGTTAAAAAATAAGGGCTTGGTCATTTCCCGGGAAGCACTGCTCGAAAATGTTTGGGGTTTTGATTTTGCGGGAGAAACTAATGCTGTCGATGTTTACGTACGTTTTCTGCGTGGAAAAATTGATGAGGTGTTCGATATTAAACTGATACATACCGTAAGGGGAGTGGGGTA
Organism: Desulfosporosinus burensis; assembly: GCF_054657535.1. NCBI lineage: Bacteria > Bacillati > Bacillota > Clostridia > Eubacteriales > Desulfitobacteriaceae > Desulfosporosinus > Desulfosporosinus burensis. The sequence continues at coordinate 233,130 of NZ_BAAHYN010000009.1, read as the reverse complement.
TGTGATTAAGGATGAAAAGTGACCAGTTAAACAGTCCCCCTAATCGCATCGGCGATAAAATACGGTTTTCCCTTGTCTGGAAGCTCAGCCTCAAACTTTTTTTCCGTTTGCTGGGGATTTTTCTAACCCTTAATGTATTTTTGTGTCTGGTGTCCGCTGCAGGGTTAATTGTGCGCGCCGAACAGACCATAGCGGCGACGACTGAAGTGCTGAATCTAACGGGGCTGCCAACCCAGGATGCGGAAAACTGGCTTAAACTCACGGGATACAGCGTTTCGCTGCAGACGGAAGAACCACAAGGGTTTAAAATACCCAAAACCCTACAGATCCCCCATTCCAAACAGACTGCGTCCGGTGTCAGGAGTATCGACTTACCGGATTCTGAAGGTTTAACCTTTTGGGATCAATTTGAGGGTGTTACCTACAATGCGTCGATCGCTACTAACGGACGTTCTTATCTTATTTCCATCCATCTTCAGGAATCCCTACGGATATTTGTAGAGATGTTTGCCATCTTATTGATCCTGGAACTTTTAATGCTGTTCCGCAGCATTTTCTCAGGCGCTAGAACGATTCGGAGAACTCTCCGTCCTATTGAAGAATTGGCTGAAACAGCTCAAAACCTGACTACCGGCGGCGTCTTTACACCAGAGCAGTTGGAAGTTCTGGCAGATAAATTAGACGACATCAATGCCACAAGGCTGGACACGAGAATTTCAGTGGGTGATACGCAAAGCGAACTGAAAAACCTGGCCTCTGCCATTAACGGGATGCTGGACAGAATCAACGACTCCTACCGTTCCCAGGTGCGTTTTGTATCGGATGCGTCCCATGAACTAAGGACGCCAATTTCCGTTATTCAGGGGTATGCCAATCTGTTGGATCGCTGGGGGAAAAATGATGAGAAGACCTTACAGGAATCCATTGATGCCATCAAAGATGAAACAGCAAATATGAAGGGCTTGGTGGAACAGCTATTATTTCTGGCACGGGGCGATAACAACAACATGGTTCTGCAAATTGAGCGTTTTGATCTGTCCGCTCTTGCTGTAGAAGTGCTACGGGAGACGCAGATGATTGACGGTGGGCACGAATACGATTCGAGTGTTACGCCCGTTTTCATTAATGCGGATAAAAGCTTGATCAAACAGGCGACGCGAATTCTGATTGACAACGCCATGAAATACACGTTCTCCGGTAAACGGATCACGATCTCTGTTTCCCCTGCTGACGGTTATGCCCAGCTGACGGTACAAGATGAAGGTATTGGTATCCCACCCGATGCGGTTCCCCATATTTTCGATCGCTTCTTTCGCGCCGACGATTCCCGCGCCAGAGCAACGGGCGGAACTGGGCTGGGCTTATCTATTGCGAAGTGGATCACAGAGCGACATGGCGGGTACATGGAGGTTTTGAGCAGGCAGGATATCGGAACCAGAATGTCCATTATGCTCCCCGCTGCGCCTAAACCATGAGATAATGGCTAGAGAGAACAAGGGGGAACAAGGGGACAGGTCCCGTGTCCCAGATTAAGAAAACAACTACTATAAGTATGTATTTTCAAGGTGTTGAAAAAAGATCTCTTTGATTCTTTCTCTGAATTAGAGCTTATCGCCCAAGCCAAACTGGTTAAGAGTTATTAATTTTAGCACGTGGGAAAATTGGCTGATGAAGAAAAACAGCAACTAAAGCACCAGAAAAAGCAATGAAGGCTGAAAGCCAAAGATTCTGCACCATACCCCAACCCATATCTAACATTGCTCCTGCCACTGCTGGCGCGGCCATTTGGCCGATGCCGAAAGCTACTGTAACAGCTCCAAAAGCTGTAGGGGCTAACTGAGCTCCTACTTCATCTCCACAGGTAGCATTCATGATTGCCGGTACACTAAAAATGCTCAGACCGTACAACAAGGCAGCTACGATGATAATTCCTTCCCAGGGCGAAGTTGCAAAGGCAATTAGACAACAACCGTGTATTACATAAACTGTGAAAAGTCCCCAGCGACGTCCTATCCGGTCTGAAACCCAGCCCCATATAAACCCACTAGGTAAACTGCAAAATCCAACCCAAGACCATAATCGTCCAGCATCCACAGTAGACCAACCACGAGTTCCGGTTAAATAAGCTCCGAAAAAAGTTGTAAAGATCACGTAGGAAAAACCAAAGGCAAAATATATGATCGCTAATCTTCGCAAGACTGGTTTTTCCTTAAATATCCTAAATAACTTTTTCCAGATTGATTCTGTAATGGGTTTAGTGGGTCCTAGCGTAATACACGAGTTACTGGGTCGATCCTTAAGTTTAAAGAAAGCCCAGATTCCAATCACTATGACGGCTATACCTAACCAAATCCAAGCAGAACGCCAGCCTTGCCCCCCCGGAGCTGATAACAACCTAGGTAGTAATAAACCATTGATGATCAGACCAAAGCCCGAACCTGAAACTAGAAGCCCCGAGGCTAAGCCTCGACGTTCCGCTGGCACCCAAGCTGCAGTCATTGCCATAACGGGTATGTTAGCTCCCGCCATTCCCACTCCTGCTAAAGCCAACCAGATCAAAGGCCAAAAAAATCCTGAACCCAACCCCGTCAAAATCATACTAGATCCGGTCAGAAATAGAGAAAAGGTGATTACCTTACTGGCACCCCAACGTGCCGAAGCGATACCTGATCCAAGGCTAAAGGATAAATAACCTAAAAAAGCTACTGTCACGATAAAACCCATTTGGGAGTGGGTAAACCCTAAGCCTTTTTGCATGGACGGTAGAATAAGTGCCATACTGAAACGTCCAAATCCTAAAGATCCAAGGACTACTAATACACCAGTAATAATAAACAACATTAAATTTGCATCTATACCCTTGGGATTGACAATTTTATCTTCTTTAATGGACTTTTGCAGTTCCATGCTAACCTCCTAAGGTTTTTTCAGAATATTTATATACTTACAACATCTTAATTCGCCGCCTACTAAATTTTTCCTGCAAAATTACAGCCCTATTTTTTTTATGAGACAACTCTTATTTAATAAGGTTCTTGTTGAATATCCAGTTACCAAAATTACGCGTCAAACAACTGGTCATAGCCACATGCTCGAGCGCGAATCTTTCTGGTCCTACCGTTTTTCATCGATATAATCAAATTCTGGAAGATTCTTTTAGTAAATCTTCCAGAATTTTGAGAGGACTCAGCCAAATCCAACGGCTGAGTCCTTTTATTTAGAAGGAAGGCGGGGTCATTGCCCAGATCCCAATGGCCACTTTGTCTCCATGATTAAAATAACGATGGGGAACTGTGCTATCCAAGTAAATGCTGTCCCCCTCCCTCAGTAAATACTCCTTCCTTCCAGCGACAACCGTCATTTCCCCATGGACAATAACTCCACATTCTTCCCCTTTGTGTGCCACTAAATCGACCTTCGACCAAGTACCCGGTTCCAGAATAATGGAAAGGAACTCTAACTTAGTCTGACTATTAACCGGGGAAAGAAGACGATAAGTCACATTAGATTCAGGCAATATTAAAACTTTTTGTTCCTCTCGCGGAATTACAACGACCGGGTCATTGGCATTTTCTTCAAACAACTTAATTGGCGATATCCCCAAGGCCTGAGTCATCTTCCAAAGAGAGTCAAGAGAAGGGGTAGAAAGTCCACGCTCGACCTGGCTAATCAGACTGGAACTCAAGTTGGTTTTGTTTGCTAAGGCCTCTACGGTCATCTCCTTTTCTTGACGATAATAACGAATCTTTTTCCCGATATCTTTAATCGGTACTCCTTCAGGTGACATTGATAAATCGCTCATCAGTATCATCGCTCCCTGGCAAATAATGCTGCAATATACTGTCGTCAATGGAGATTATGGGTTTTCGGATGACAAAATCCACATGATGTATGGACTTCGTTCGTCCTAGGTTGTAACTGTCTCCAATGGCAAAATGGACACTTCCACCTTCTTTTTCATCGGTAGAGATATTGTGGTAGGGTTTGTTTATGGCAGGATTCATCCCGATGGCAAATTCACCAATACTTCGAACCCCGCCGGCATAAAGCTCAATCCATTCCATAAATTCAGTACTTCCATCTATTAACACCCCTGCCTCAAACACCAGTTTCACAGGTTCGTTTGGCAGCCAAAGTCGTGATATGGTACCATCAACCATAATTTGCCCAGAAAACGTCTCTTCAACCGGACAGGTAAATATTTCTCCATCCGGAAGCTGTGTTAATTTACCTGGTTCACAGTATCCGTCGGCTAGAATCCAAGGTCTCCCTTCAATTGAAAAACTGATATCAGTTCCCAATTCCGAAGTAATCTTAACTTTTTTAACTGAAGACATTTTTCGGGCTAAGGATTCAGCCGCAGAGGAAATCCCCTTATATTCTACATCTCCCCAAAACTTATCTTCCAAGTAACGTTCATCCCAATTCCATAGTGCCAGTACAAGTTTGCCTTTTTGAAATAACACTTGACGCAATTCCTTCAAAAAAACGGAATTTTCCAGAGTAGGATTATATAATTCTATAATGTGGCTAGCTTTGTACACAGACGGAGATAAGGCTATGTCTACAACAGAAACATTCAAGGGAACAACCATGATTTGACACTTGATGTCCAGTATTTCTTTAAGTTTACATCCAAAAGCTAGGTCATTTGTTAGCAACAACAGGTTTTTAATAGGTTGATTTTTAGTCAGTGATTCTAGGATACGTTGTCGAACTTTGGGCAACCACTACATCTCCTTCACTCTTTTCTCCCCTCACAGCATGACAAGAAACCCAGTGTCCCTCTTTGATAATTTGTAATTCCGTACCGGTTTCACGACACAGTTCATTTGCATAACAACAACGAGGGTGGAAACTACATCCCTGAGGAGATATCAACCGGGTCGACATTTCGCCATCGAACTCCACAACAAGAGGTTTTTCCGTATTGATATTAGGTACAGATTGTAGAAGAACTTTTGTATAGGGATGGAGAGGGTTATTAAATAGTTCATCTGAGTCAGCCAATTCTACGATTCTGCCTAAATACATGACCGCAACTTTATTGCTTAAGTGCCTTACAACGGCTAAATTATGCGAAATAAACAAATATGCAAGGTTAAGGTCCCTTTGCAATTCCTTTAGCAAATTGAGGATCTGGGCCTGTACCGACACATCTAAAGCTGAAGTTGGTTCATCCAGAACAATAAGTTTGGGATCTAAAGATAGGGCCCTGGCGATGGCTACCCGTTGTCGTTGGCCCCCGCTCAGTTCATGGGGAAACCTGCCTAGATATTCCTCCCCTAACCCTACTTTGATGAGAAGTTGCCGCACCCGCTCCTGTCTTTTGGGTTTATCCCGCCAACCGTTTAAGCGTAAGGGTTCTTCGACAATTTGCCCGATTCTAAATCTCGGGTTTAGGGAAGATTGTGGATCTTGAAATACAATTTGAATTTGTGATTTTATTTCTCGCTGCTGAACTTTGCCGATATTCATCAAATTTTGACCCTCAAAGAAAATCTTCCCATTCGTCAAGTCCAGAAGATTAAGCACCATATATCCTAAAGTACTCTTACCGCAACCGGATTCACCTACCAAACCCACCGTCTCACCCGGAAAGATATCCAGGGAAACGTTGTTCACAGCTTTAAATGGTAAACTTCCTTTATTTCCACGAACAGGAAACTCCTTTTCCACCCCTCTTAGAGAAAGTAAAGGTTTAAGCATGATGTCCATCCCTCCAGCAGGCTACATAATGATTCTCAGAAATACTGGTCAACAATGGCCGGATCTCCCTGCACTTCTGTTCTGCTAAAGTACACCGTGGGTGAAAACGGCAACCAGATGGGGGGGTTAAGAGGTTCGGAACACTACCGGGGATGGATCTTAAGTCGTTTTGCTTGCCGTCAGGGTTTGGCAATGCCTGCAAGAGAGCTATCGTATAAGGGTGCCGCGGTCTGTGTAAAACATCTCCGACCGAGCCACTTTCTACAATATTTCCACTATACATCACTGCAACCCGTCGGCAGGTTTGAGCCACCACAGCCAAGTCATGCGTAATCAGAAGTACTGAAGTCCCAAGTTGATCCGCCGTCTCTTTCATAAGCTGCAAAATCTGGGCTTGAATGGTAACATCAAGAGCAGTCGTAGGCTCATCTGCCAGCAGGAGCTTCGCTCCACAGCCAAGGGCCATCGCTAAAAGTACTCTTTGTCTCATACCACCGCTTAATTCGAAAGGATACTCATTGACTATCCTCTCGGGATGCGGTATCCGAACCCGGGATAGCCAACGGACAGACTCCTCCTTAGCCTCTTTAGATGTTAATCCCTTATGCAATTTGAGGATTTCCGCCATTTGAGTGCCTATTTTAAACGATGGATTGAGGGCATTCATAGGCTCCTGAAAAACCATAGAAATTCTCTTGCCCCTGATACTTTGGAACTCTTTATCCGGTTTGCCTACCAATTCCTGACCTTCAAACATTATTGAACCCTTGGATATCCTGGCACTCCTTTTAGGCAATAATCCGAGAACCGAGTTAGCTGTAAGAGATTTCCCCGAACCGGATTCGCCAACTAAGCCTAAGAATTCTCCGGGGAATAGCTCTAAATCAATTCCATTAAGGACTCGGGTTACTCCGGCATAACCGAGAAAGTCCACATGAAGATCGCTGATTCTTAAAAGAGGCTCCATAACTTTCCCCCTAATTGCGGGAGCGTGGGTCAAGCATATCTCTAACCCCATCACCCAATAAATTGAACCCTATGACCGTAACGAATATAGCAATGCCTGGACAGGTTGCATACCACCATTGATCGAGCAAGAAGGTTCTGCCCATACTAACCATTGCCCCCCACTCAGCCTCCGGAGGTTGAGCGCCTAAACCAATGAACGACAGTGCAGCAGCAATAAGGATAGCCTCCCCAATTCCTAAACTTGCTTGAACAACGACAGGCGCTAAACAGTTCGGTATAATATGACGGCTGATAATCCAAGCCTTGGGTGCACCAAAGGTTTGAGCTGCTTTGACAAATTGTCTTTTTTTGATGGACAGGGTCTGGCCTCGGACCAAACGGACATAAACAGGAATTTTCACAATAGCTACGGCAAGTATACTATTGTGAAAATTTGGGCCTAAAGCCGCTGATAGAGCAAGGGCTAAAACCAGACTTGGAAAGGCCAACATGATATCCATAAGTCGCATGAGCAATGAATCAACTTTGCCGCCTAAAAATCCGGAAATACTGCCAAAGATTATACCAAAAATACCGGCGATGCCAACAATCCCCACCCCAGCTAAAAGAGAGAGTCTTGCTCCGTAAATTATACGACTTAGAATGTCACGCCCCATCTCGTCCGTACCTAAAAGATAGATACTGTTTGGTGGTTTCAAACGGTCTACCAGATGCATGGTATAGGGATTATGCGGTGAAATGAACGGGGCTGCGAGAGCCAGCAGCATAACCAAAGAAATAATGATCATTCCAATTACGGTCAAGGGGTAACGCTTTGTAAAATAGTGAAAATATCTTAGTTCAACCAAAGTCAGTTCACCCCTTAATTTGCGGATCGAGTATAGGATAGAGCAGATCAACAAGCATATTAATTAAGACATAGATGAGAGCTACTAAAATTGTAAAACCCATAATCGCTGGGAAATCCAAAAAGGAAATTGAATCAACAACATATTTACCCATACCCGGCCAGGCAAAAATCGTTTCAGTTATAATCGCTCCACCCAAAAGCTCTCCGAATGTTAAGCCAATAACTGTGACTGTAGGTATTAAAGCATTGCGCAAAGCATGCCGGTAAACGATCCTTTTACTGGGAATCCCATTAGAAACTGCCGTCTTAATATAGTCCAGCTCAAGCACCTCGATCATACTGGCCCTTACCTGGCGGGCAATCGTAGCGAGTTGAATGTAGCCTAAACAGATAGACGGTAACACCAAATGGAGCATACTACTCTTGAGAGCAACCCAGTCTCCTGATAAAACACTGTCCAATACGTAAAGCCCGGTAATATGAGTCGGTGGATTAATAAACGAGTCAATTCTACCGGACCCGGGAAGCCAGCCCAAATATTTATAGAATAGCAGCAAAACCACCAAACCCAGCCAAAACAACGGTGTGGATACCCCTAAAATTGCAAAAACCCGGGTAGCATGATCAATTAGGGTATCACGGTAAGCAGCCGAAAGTAAACCGAGAACGACGCCGATGAGTACCGCAAACCCCATGGCAAATAGGGTTAATTCAATGGTTGCCGGAAAATAAGTTAACAATTCGCTCAGAACAGGACGCTGGGTTCGGATGGAGATTCCCATATCTCCATGCACTAGACCCCACAAATAGTCAAGATATTGGAACCAAACCGGTTTATCAAGGCCCAAGGCATGTCTCATACTTTCCAAAGTTTGGGCATCTGCCCTTTGTCCAATAAGCATGCGTGCCGGATCACCCGGCACGACATGCGAAACAAGAAAGGTTACAAGCGTAACGCCTAGGAGAACAATCAGGAGCTGGCTTATCCATTTAGCCAAAAATTTGATGCGACTCATTCTGCTACCCCATTTACTTGTTAATCGTTTGGAAATTATACATATCCTCAAGCATTGGGTTAAAGACAAAACCTTGCACAGATTTCCGCATAGGTAATTGATAGTTTTTCTGTACTAGGAAGACATAAGGGGCATCCTGCATAATAAGCTCCTGGGCCTGTTTATACAGTTCCGTTCTTTGGACCGGATCATTAATACTGGCTGCTTGTCGGACAAGTTGATCAACTTTGTCATTTTTGTAGAAGGCCCGGTTGCCGGCTAAACCGAAGTTTTTGGAGTCAAACCAGTAATTCATAAACATGTAGGGATCGGCATAATCAGGACTCCAAACACCTAGCGTCAGTTCAAAGTCCCCTTTATCAATTTTTTCCCGTTGAGTAGCATAAGCAATTTTTTGCAAGTTAACTTTGATTCCGATCTCAGCGAGATTATTTTGGATGATTTGAGCTTCTTGCTCCCACCAGGCTTTACGATCGGAATACATCAAATTAAGTGTCAAGTCCTTGACTCCGGCTTCCTGTAAAAGAGACTTAGCCTTTTCAAGGTTTCTGGTATACTGGAATAAGTCAGGCTGATAACCCCATAGCCCCTTCGGAATAGGACCACGCATTTGGGTTGCATTTCCCTGCCAAACACTGGAAATAATCCCCTGATAGTCTATAGCATAAGAAATCGCTTGCCGTACTTTAGGATTATTAAGTGTCGACTTTTGAGTATTTAAGTAAACATAATCAACCATTAGACTTGGTGTATCGAACACCACTAAATCCGCATTTTTCTTTAATTCTTTGATTTGATCAACCGGAATACTTTCAGCTATGTCAACATCGCCTTTTTCCAAAGCCATGCGCTGTGCCGATGGGTCTTTGATGATTTTTACCATAATTGTGTTTAACTTAGGTTTTTCACCTGGGTAATTGGGATTGGCCGTTAATTTAAGATACTGTTCTGGAACCCACTCCGACAAAATGTAAGCACCACTACCGGCAGTGTGAGCAGCTAACCAGTTTTGTCCCATATCCCCATCCTTCTCTTGCTTCATAACAACAGGGTTGACTATTCCACCGCCATTAGTCGCTAAAGTAGAAAGGAAAGGAGGAAAGACGGTTTTTAGTTTAAATTGTACGGTTTTCGGATCAACTGCCGTTACACTTTCCAAACTTGGAAATGCATCAGATGGTCCTTTTTTTACTTTCATTAACCTGTCAAATGAGAATTTTACGGCTGATGCATCTAAAATTGTGTCATCCGCAAATTTAAGATTATCGTTCAGATGAAAAGTCCAAGTTAATCCGTCCTGTGAAACATCCCACGACTTCGCTAAACCAGGTTCGACTTCAGTACTACTCTCTTTAAAGTTTACAAGGCGCTCATAAGCAGGATAACATATTTTCCAGGCTGAATTGTCCATGGCCACAGCAGGATCAATTGTCCCGAAATCGGCCGCAGTCGCTACCACCAAAGTTTTATCCTGTGTTGAAGACGCTTGAGGTGTATTCGCTGACTTAGCACAACCGACCAAATTCGCTAATACCAGGAAACTAAGCACAAGAACCAATACTCTTTTCATTTTGCTCTCCTCCAATTCTTAAAATAGTTCTAAAAAGTTTTTATATAGTTGCAATAAAAATTAAATTGTTCACCCCCTTTTTAGGCAGCTTAAAACCAAACTTTTTAATATTATTCAGTGTGGTTAAACTTTTTTAATGTGATTGAATAAAATAATCACAATTAACCAGTCCGAGCTTTTGCAACTCGAACCCTGTTCTCTCTATATATAACAAAAGCTCCAGACAAATTACTCTAAAGTATTGTGTCTGGAGCCTCATTGCTCGTAAAAGGAAGGGAAGGGAAAAGTCCTTAAAATACTTTACCCCGTCATCACAATTTACAATATTAGTTGTTAGGTGGCATTTTACCAGTTTTTTCTGCTCAGGTCAATATATAAATTTCTGAAAAGATCCCTTGAGGGTTGCACCTGCTTTGAACGTGGGGTCATGTTGGTTAACCTAGTTTTAATCTTCGTCAGAAGATCTTTTCCGTTCTGCAACCCCTTCTCCACTTAAAACCCCTGGTAAAGGGAAGATGCCCTGCTTTTCGAGAAGTTTGCGCAGTTTTTCAACCTCTCGTACGATGACGGCGGTGGGACTATATAATCCGAGCACATACTCCCTGTATTTGCGGGCCGAAGCGATGGACGCTGCTTGTTCTGGTGTTGTGCATTCCAAGAGACTGAGTTGTACAAAGGCGACTTGGCCAAAAGACTCTACCCATTGCTGGACAGTAAGGACAAGATTTTCGGGTAAAGGATAAGTGCTTAGCTTTGTCAGTACGGATAACACTTCATTAGCCGGCAAGCCTCTTTTCAGAGCATTCATCAGAAAGGTCTTGTCTAAGCGATATTTAAGCATCTGATCCTGCTGTTCAAGCACGGCAAATTGACTCAGTTCCCAGCGCGCAGTCCAAGATGCAGAATGAGGGAGCAAGATTTCGAAGTTTGGTTGGACATAGGCCGTATTTGGCCCATTCATTGGGTAAACGGAGTCTGTGAGCTTCTTAATCTCAGCCTTATAATCTTCAAGGTTTTGCCTTCGCAACAATTTGGGAATTAGAAACTGTCCCAGAGGGGTGGCCCGAACAAAAATATCTTCTTTAAGCTTACCCCAATCCAGTAAACCTAGTAAGCGCAGTGGTTCAAGTAGGTAGATCACATGATCTTGCAGTAACAGGTTACACAAGTTTTTGGTTGAGATCAAGGTAGTCACCATATGCCCCAAGCTTGTCCACTCAGTACAACGGGCTATTAATGGAAAGACCACGAAAAATCCTTTATTGGTAATCGAGCCAACATGGATCGGACAAATCTGGCCGAGCAAGTCTTCTACTTTAATACCCTCTGGCAACTCCCTGCCCGCTGTTGTCAAATCCAACCGTTCTCCTTTTGTCCTAAACAATTGGAAAACCCGAACTACCCTCAACAGCCAGAAAAAATAACTCTCCGAGGAAAATAGATTGTCAGGCCGGGGGGGCACAGTCAGAGCGGCCAACACACGCTTCAATGAGTGTTTGTTGATCTCATGAGTGCGGGTGATCAAAACCTCACCCTGCTCTATCATGACGAGAAAATTAAATATGTTATCTAACGTGTTTGGAAATTCTGCGGGATAGGATTGTTCCGGCTCGACTTTATAAAGTTCTAGTAGACCTTGCTGTTCAATAAATTGCCAAAAGGCTTCAGCAACACCTTCTTCAAGACTGAGTAAATTGGAATAACGGCCAACAATCAAGAGGCCAAGGTTTTTCCATTTGCTAAGCATCCTAACAACCTCGCTATAATCAGGCCCAAGGAGATCTGTATCTAAATAGCGAAAGCTATCTTTGTCATAATTATAAAACTGGTCAATACTCAAATCCTTTGGTTGCCTATAGGCGGTGAAGGCAAAGAGAATCCGCTCCGTTGGATCCATCCGAGCAAAATAATCCGCCCAATCCTTTGGCTTAAGCTTCTTTTGAGGAACCCCTTTCTGTTGAGGGGTTGACTTAGCCTTGGGTTTGTTATGATTGGTGGGGTTATTTGAGTTCGTAGGTTTATTGAAGTTAGGGGATTTGTTACTCGTAGGCTTATCCGTCTCAAGAGTGGGCGGCTTAAACCCTGGAGGGTATTTTTCTCCGAAAACTGGCCGCCACTTGGGAGGAATTTGTGTCTGATCAGAAGGAGCTGATTGATGCTGATTAGAGTTTCGTTTAGAACCTGAAGACGGTTTCTTCATTGTGTAAATTCCTCCTTATTCAAGATCCTCCTCGATCATAATTTTATAGGCATACCCTTGTTCAGTCAGGAAAAGCTGCCGATGCATAGCAAACTCCTGTTCCTTCGTATCCTTGGATACCAGACTATAAAAATATGCTTTGCCCTCTCCCTGCTTAGGTCGTAAAATTCGGCCAAGCCTTTGCGCTTCTTCCTGCCGAGAACCAAAGGTCCCGGAGACCTGGATTGCTACATTGGCATCCGGCAAATCAATGGCAAAGTTAGCGACTTTAGAGACCACTAAACGACGCAAACGGCCACTTCGGAACTCTTCATAGAGTCGATCACGTTCTCGTTGCGGAGTTTTACCTGTTATCAAAGGAGCATTCAGCTCACGAGCCAGCATTTCTAGTTGACGCACATATTGCCCAATCACCAACACCAAGTCATCCCGATGTTGCTCTATTAACTCTGACACTTTATCCATCTTGAGGGGATTTTCCGCCGCCAAGCGGAATTTCTCCTTTTCTTCGGCTAAAGCATAGTCCATACGGCGGGCTTTACTCATGGAGATTCGCCACTCCATACACTCTGCAGTGGCAATCCAGCCTTGAGACTCTAAGACCTTCCAGGGGACATCCATTTTCTTCGGGCCGATCAGGGTAAAAACCTCATCTTCCTTACCGTCTTCCCGGACTAAGGTTGCCGTCAAACCTAGACGGCGTTTTGCCTGCAAATCGGCAGTGGCCCGAAAGACCGGCGCAGGTAAAAGATGCACCTCATCATAGATAATCAGACCCCAGTTCTTTTCATTAAAGACGTGAAAGTGACTGAAGTTGGCATCGGCGTGGGGACGATGGGTGAGAATTTGGTAGGTGGCCACGGTGACCGGACAGATCTCTTTTTTCTCACCACTATATTCCCCCATTTGCGCCGCTTCCAGGGTGGTTTTGTCCGCCAGTTCGCGCAGCCACTGTTTGACAGCGCTGTTATTCGTTGTCAAAATTAGAGTCTCGCACTGCAATTCCATCATCACACCCATACCGATCACGGTCTTGCCTGCGCCACAAGGCAATACCAGAACTCCGCTCCCGCCACGCACGGAACCCTGCTGATGGAAGGTTGCGACGGCTTCTTGCTGATAGGCTCGCAGAGCAAAGGGATCACCTTCAGGATTTTCCGTACGCCAAGCCATGGGCAAAGGGGTACCCTTGATATAACCCGCTAAGTCTTCCACTGGGTAGAAGAGTTTCATCAGGAGCTGTTTTAATTGCCCACGGGCTTCTGGGTTGATCTCTACTCGGGTTAGAGACAAGTTTAGGGAATCGTCGTTCCTTTCCCTTTCACCAAAGGCCAGCAATAGCTTAACTTCTTTATGTCGGACGATTTCCAGGAGAATCACTGGATCCTCCGCCGTCAAAAAGAGCTTATCTTCCTCTCGAACCAGCTTCACCAAGCCGTAGCGACCCATAAGCTGCTTAATCTCCGTGCGCACTGAGTCGGGGAGAGGAAATTTACTGTAGCGCTCCAGACCGTCTAACACATCGGCGACGGTAACTCCACTTGAGGCAGCGTTCCATAATGATAAGGGCGTGATCCGATAAGTATGGATATACTCCGGGCTTTTTTCCAATTCGGCAAAGATGGCTAACGTATCGCGAGCTTCTTCATAAAGTGGATTCTGTACTTCTAACAGAACGGATCGATCACTTTGGACGATCACAGGATTTGTACCAACTGGCATTAGTGTCTCCCTCTTCCGATAATATTCGTCATTATTATAGCATAAAAGAGCACTCTGAAGAGCACCCTTCTAACACTAAAACACAGAAAACAAGGGGACAGGTTCCCTTGTTTCACCTTCGAAGAAACACAGGACCTGTCCCTAAAATGACTATAGTCAACTAGAAAACAGCCTACTTAGTCGAGAAGGGCTTTCATTTCGCACCTTAACAATGAACCCGATAATGTAAACCACACCTTAAAGAAAGCTGATGTCCCTGTACACCTAGTGTCACTTACCTAAATAAACTTTGAGCTGCCGCCGTAGCCATTTGGGCTAAAGGCGTCGGGTAAATACCAAGGGCTAAGGTGATTAACATGGTAAATACCATCGTGAACTTCATCGCTCCATGGACTGGAACATCCGGTAAGCCCTCACCCTCAGCGAGGAACATCACCTTGACCACCGAGAGATAATAGTACACGGAAATCATGCTCATCACGAACCCGATATAGGCAATCGCCACATACCCTTGATCCATCGCTGCCGAGAAGAGATAGAACTTCCCGACAAATCCCGCGAGGGGCGGAATTCCAGCTAAGGATAATAAGGAGGCTGTCATGACGACGGTCGCTAACGGGGAGCGACGCCAGAGGCCTGCATAATCGGCAATCTTGTCACTGCCTTGCTTCTCTGCTATAAGGGTCGCCACTGCACCACTGAAAGAGATCATGCATTTCCTTGAACACCTACCTTCTCCATAGTCTCTCTTACCACTTCAACCAAGTTAATTCGTCCACGTTGGTCGATTGACGGTTACGATAAATCGTAATGATCAAGGCCAGTCCCACCGCCACTTCGGCGGCCGCTACGACGATCACGAAAAGTGTGCCCTGTCAGCACATAGTGTATGTCAATCTTTTCGTTCCAAATAAACCGGTTGAACGCCACAAAATTAATATTAACCGCATTAAGCATCAGCTCAATGGACATCAGGACTGCAATGATATTTCGCTTGGCAAAGACCCCGTAAAGTCCGATACAAAAGAGCATCGCTCCCACTAGGAGATACGTCGAAAGCCCGACACTAAAATTTGCTAAACTCATTTGCTCTCCTTCACTCCCTTCGCCAAGATCACGGCTCCGACTAAGGCTACGGTGAGCAAGACAGCCGCCGCTTCAAATGGAATCATAAACCGAGTGAGTAACAGGAGCGAAAGGTCCTCTGCTGAGCCGCCGCTCGTCCACGGTGTGGCCAAAACGCGCCAGTCCGCATTGGAGAGAATGACGAGCCCCATGATCACAAAAACTGAACCCGAGATCAGCGCTCCGGTTAGCCAACTACGGTTTTCTGGATTGCTATCACAGATATCACCACGCAGAGTCAGCATGACTGCGAAGACGACCATCAAGGAGACCGCTGCCGTATAGATTAACAACTGCACCGCTGCCAAATAGTCGGCATTCAAGAGAATATAGAGCACGGCAACTCCCGAAAACGAAAGGGCTAGATAGAGCGCACTGTGCACAATGTTCTTGGAGGTCACGACACCCCAAGCGGCTGCAATCGACAGGATCGCAAAAATAAAGAAAACGATAGTGCCCATGCTCACTCCACCTTCCCTTTTCGCTCCGCGCGTTGAATCATATCCCACTGCATGGCACGCGCAATCATATCCCACAGTAATTCTTCACGATGGTAGACTGCATTTTCATACACTTGGCAGAGTTTAAGAGCTTTAGTAGGACAGGCTTCAGTACATAACCCACACAAAAGACAGCGACCCATGTTCATATGGTAAATCTGTAATACTTTCTTATTTTTCTCATCCTTTTCGCTGGTTAGATCAATGACTTGATTCGGACAGGCATTGACACAAAGCCCGCAAGAAATACACTTTTCAGGTTCAAGAACCATAGAACATCTTGTACGGGCAGGAAGATTCGGCTTAACTTCTGGATAATATTCAGTAAGATTGGGTCCGAGGAAACGTTTAATCGTAATACTCAAGCCTTTTAATAAACCTTCACCAAACACTCTTTTACCCTCCCATCCGCGCAATGAGCAACTCGTAAACATAAATACCCACACCTGTTAAGAAGATATTCGCTAACGTTAAGGGAAGTAAGATCTTCCAGGCAAAATGCATAAGATGATCGATTCTCATCCGGACAAAGGTCCAACGAACCCACATCATTAAGAAAATTACTAACCAGATTTTGAGAACAAACCATAACCACCCCGGCAGGAATTCGGGGCCGTACCAACCACCCAGGAACATCGTAACAGCGATTGCCGATGTGGCAACCACATTGCCATATTCGGCTAGCATGAATAATCCCCACCTAAGTCCTGAGTACTCAGTGAAAGGTCCAGCAACGATCTCCTGTTCCCCTTGGACATTATCAAAAGGAGCCCTGTTCGTCTCGGCAATCCCGGCTATCAGGTAAATTACAAAAGCCAAAGGTTGCAGGAAAATAAAGGGGATGGTTTTCTGGGCTTCGACTATGGAGGTTAGATTAAAGGTCTGAGTAATCATGACGACACCTAGCAAGGATAAGAGCAACGGAATTTCATAACTTATCATTTGAGCTACCGCTCGCAGACCGCCAAGTAAGGAGTATTTATTATTGGATGCCCATCCGGCCATTAAGATCGCTAAAGTTGACAGGGATGATACTGCAAAAAAGTAAAATATACCTAAATCGAGATTTATAGCTACCATTCCTTCACCGAAGGGAATTACGCCAAAGAGCATCAAGGTAACCCCCACTAACATCATGGGAGCCATTTTAAAGAGGAATTTATCGACATTGGCAGGGATAATATCTTCCTTACCTACCATTTTCACCGCATCGGCGATAAATTGGAACCAGCCGTGTGGCCCAAGTCGATTGGGACCTGATCTCTGTGATACCCAGTGAGCGAATTTGCGTTCCACCAAACTAAGAAACAAAGCTGCGACGACCATAATCAAAAAGAGCACAATAAACACGATAATATTAATGGTCAAGTCAGCTCCAAACGAGTGGGAATCGGCAAAAAGTCCACGGATGGTAGCCGCAATATTTACAAAAAGATTATTTAAAGCGTCCATCTTCTTCTCCCCTCATTGAAAAGTTCTTACTTATCCACTTCCCCTAAAACAAGATCCATAGATGCGAAAATAGTCACAAGATCTTGTATCTTCCAGCCTTTAACGATAGCAGGAAGCATTTGAACATTTACAAAGGCGCCGGTACGAATCCGAACCCGCGCCGGTTTTGTCGTCCCATTACTGACAATGTACCAACCCATTTCTCCCTTAGGGTTCTCAACTCGATGATAAACTCTGCCAGTTGGTGGCTTAAGTACCTTAGGAACCTTAGCCATCACCGGCCCTGCTGGGATGTCTCTCATGGCCTGTTCGATAATCTTTTTGCTCTCTTGTATTTCAAACAGCCGAATCAAGTGTCGGTCATAAGTATCGCAGCCATACAACACCGGGATCTTGAAATCAAACCTGTCGTAAATACCGTAAGGCTCAGCTTTACGCACATCATACTGTACTCCAGAGGCCCTTAGGTTGGCCCCCGTTATCAGTAGATTTTCTGCCAATTCCTTAGGAAGAATACCAACACTTTTCATGCGTGATTGTGCAATCTCATTCCCGAAAAAGATACCATAGTACTCCTCGATCATCTCAGGCATATCCTCGAGAAAGCTCTTAAGTGCAGGCATAAACTCGTCCGGAACATCTTGACTGACCCCGCCGATGCGAAAGTAATTGGGAGTCATGCGATTGCCAGCCGTCATCTCAAAAAAATCCAGAATCCGCTCGCGGTCACGGAAACAATAACTCCAGGGAGTCCAACCGCTAATATCTAAAGATCCACTCCCGATCATGACTAAGTGACTGGCAATCCGCCCCAATTCCGCAAAGATAATGCGGAGATACTCAGCACGCTCAGGCACTTCTAGGTTCATCAATTTTTCAACGGCTTGGACGTAACCAAGACTATTGTGCGGACCTGCTAGATAATCTAAGCGGTCTGTGTAGGGAATAAACTGAGTATAAGTTCGACTTTCTGCCATTTTTTCCAAACCACGATGGAGATAGCCAATTTTGGGTTCAACTTTAGTAACAACCTCACCATCTAAATGGACCACCATGCGAAACACGCCATGTGTACTCGGGTGTTGGGGGCCCATGTTTAAGGAGTACTCTTGAGTTCCTTCAATCATCATAGTTTCCCCACCTATTCCCCTTCTTTTCTTACTCGCATAACAGCACGTTGTTCATGATTCTCAATCACATAATCTTTCCGCATTGGATACCCTTCAAAATCATCCCACATATAGATACGCTTCAAATTTGGATGTCCTCTAAATTGTAGGCCGAACATATCGAAGGCTTCACGCTCTAAAAAGTCTGCCCCCTTCCAGATGTGCGTAACTGACTCAATCACAGGATTCTCCCGGTCGACTCTGGCTATTATACGTAAACGCTGAGGACCGCGCAGACTGGATAATTGGTAAACAACTTCGAGGTGATCCCCTAGATCCATTCCACATAGATCATGCAAAAAATCACATGGGACATCCGCAAAGTTCTTAGCCTCAGTTAAGGCTTCAAGTGTATATCGGCCATCAACTGTTAATTCAAGCTCGCCCAAACTCTCCTCGACTTCTCCGTTAATCCTGGCAGCCAACTCGCCTACTCGGACTCTCAAACTATCATTTACCATACTTCATTAACCTCGCCTTAGCAGGATTTTGGATCTTCTGTTTAAGTTGCAACATCCCAAAAATCAAGGATTCCGGCCTGGGAGGGCAGCCTGGTATATAAACATCGATCGGAATTATACTATCCGCCCCCGGTACCACAGCATAGGAGTCTGCAAACGGACCCCCTGAGCAGGCGCAATTACCCATGGCAATAGCCCATTTAGGCTCTGGCATTTGATCATAGATACGCCGCGCTACTGGTGCCATTTTCCTCGTCAAAGTTCCTGCCACAATCATTAAATCAGCTTGTCTCGGTGAGGCTTGGAACACCTCATATCCGAAACGAGATAGGTCGTAACGGGGATCTCCTGTTGATGCCATCTCAATCGCACAACAAGCTAGGCCGAATGAATTAGGCCAAAAAGAATGCACTCGACCCCAATTCAAGAACTTATCTATGCTGGTAAGTAAAATATTTTTTTCTTCCATAGCTTCGGCATCGCGCAGTTCTTTCTCCCTTTTTACATCCACTCCAAAGCACCTTCCTTCCAAGCGTACCAAAAGCCGACAATAAGAATAATCATAAAGACAAACATTTCCACAAAAGCAAAGGTTCCTAGTTTACGAAACGTCAAGGCCCAAGGATACAAAAAGATTGTTTCTACACTAAAGGCGGCGAAGACAATAGCGTAAAGAAAGTAGTTACTTTTGAATCCAATCCAGGCCTTACCAATCGGCAGATTACCGCATTCATAGGTTGTTAACTTTTCCTGATGCGGCTTATGGGGTGCCAACAGATGAACCACAGTCATAACTACGATCGGTAAAACCACTGCAAACGCAAGCAACAGTCCCACCGCGGCAAAATTATCGGACATTTTATTCTCTCCTTTCACTCAGCTTTAGTGCCAGTTCACTTCCTTTCGAGTTTTAGGTTGTAACCTTATTCCCTCCTTCCTTAATACCTACCTTAAAACTGATATAACTCCTTGTTAATATCAGTCTCGGCACTGAGTTATTGATAAACTAGCCCTTATGAAGCACTACGTCAGTAGCTAGTTCAATTAGACAGCCTCTAAATGATTTCTCATTAAAAACCTATCAGTGTTTATTCATTGTCAGATGGATTTCTCCCGATTTAACGTTTTGACACTCCCCAAAATCCGTGGCTAAAAGGATCTTAATAGCTAAAAGCATATATCTAGCTATTAGTATATACGTAGAGAAAATTGACTTCAATTGATAGATAATTTTATAACTTGTAAAATTACCCATTAAGTTGCATAAACTGCCAAAATATATTAATTAAATACTATATCCCCGCATAATACGCGAAAACACAACTTTGAAATGTTAGCTGTAAACAAATCGCGTTCTCTAAGAACACTAGTATTTTAAGATCCTGTAAATGAAAAAACCTTCGCTCCCCTTCTCCAAATGGATAAGGGGACCGAAGGAAACTCAGGCAAAAGGAACACCTACGTCCTGGCATACTCAAGGATCTTGGCTTCTACATGGCTCAACCACCGCACATCGGCTTCCGCGTGAAACAACGCCGCATCCGTGAGCAGATCAGTCATCATATTCTCCCGGTTAATCCCTCCTTTGCTCAGGCGGTACTTGGTTTCTGTCAATTCTCTCATTTGCTCCATGTATATTTGAGTTTGTCGTTCAAGGAGTTGGAGCGCAAGCTCCGGATTCTCCCTGCTAATGAACACTAGTTTTATAAAGAGTTCATCTCGTAGAGCCCTTGGTTTGGTAGCCGGTTCTTGGAGCCAACGCTCTAGCTCCTGGACCCCTTTCGGGCTAATATCGTACACTTTCTTGTCTGGCCGGAAACTTTGCTCTTCTTCAGTTCCACTAACGAATCCCTCTTTATCCAGCCTGTCCAGTGTGGTGTAGATTTGTCCGTAATTAAGGTTCCAGAAGTTCCCTATTCGCGCATCAAAAATACTTTTTAGTTCATATCCATGGCGTGGGGCTTCTTTCAAAATACCTAAGATAGCGTGTTTAACCGGCATGACTAACTACTCTCCTTATTATTCTGCTTATTCTTTATGAACGAGTTTGACCAATCTTAATTATTTACTCTGAACGCAACGCTTTGACCGGGTCAACCTTGAGGCCAACCAAGCTGGGTACACTGTACTCAGACCAACGACCAAAGCCATGACGATGGCAACGCCAATGTTTTTGGCCCAAGGGATCGATACATCCAAGACCCAACCATTGACGTTTTTATCAAATATCGTGCCTCCAATCTGAATACCGGCTGCCACCGGAATCGCTAGGACTATTCCAGCTATAAACAAAGACCCCACTTCAATTAACAACACACCTCTGATTTGTCCACGTGTCAGTCCCACAGAACGGAGAGTACCGATTTCACGAACCCGCTCTAGTACAGAAATCAGCATAGAATTGGCAGTCCCAACCGTTGCCACTAGGAGCATTACAATAATTACCAAGTTGAAAATATCGCATATACTCCTGTTCAACTTGATCATGCTGTCCCGAAAATCTGAAGCCAAGGCTACCTGCACCCGGAAGTCATTTTGCAAATTTGCTTCCAACCGATCCCGCACCAAGGCTGGTGATACGCCAGGTTCTAGGGTTAAGTAGATATGATCAATCGAGTGGTCACCCCAATAGCGAAGATAGTCTTGGCGGTTCATATACACACTGCCATTATAGCTATAGAAATCCTTGATAATGGCAACAACCGGAAACTCAAGGGTTCCAGCAGGGGTAGGAATTTCCAGCTTTTCTCCTCTGTACACGCCATATTTTAAAGCCATCGATTGGGAAATCCATATATTCCCTTCTTGTTTAATGGCGTTCCAAGCTTCATCCTTCCCCGGCTCAAGCACATGGGGAGTGGCTAATTGACGACTATCTAAGACATCGTAGATTTGAAGATCGAGGGGATTGCCGTGCCATTGAATACCGGTGGTACGTAATCCGGCAGTGACTCTTACCCCGTCTACCTTACGGACCCGTTCCAACAATGCTTCAGGTAAACCTACTTGATTACTGGAGAAGGTCTGTAATCCCTGGGTAATCACAATGTCTGACGAAATTAAGGTATTAACCCAGTTGCCAAATGTCAGATTAACACTGGCGAGGATTCCTAAGAAGCCAAAAGCTACAGCCAAACCAAGAAGTATGGGCATCCCAGATTGGTCTGGGCCACTCCGCTGTCTTCCAAGATTCCGACCAGGGTAAAATCCTGCATTCCCAGCATAGTCTGGACCTGCCAGATATCCCCCACTTTTACCGGCTTCCCCCGTAACAATTCCTTTGGTACAGCGATTTCTCGGTGATCCTGTGCTGGCATACGTCCTTGCATTACCCGATAGGTACGGATTGCTTCATCTTCTCCGGGCACAATGCCCATCAGCGTGGTAAATCCCGGCAATCCTCTGACCTGTACGGAGCTCTGCACAAAAGGAACTGCCGCTTGTACCCCTGCCGTCTTTTGGACTTTTGCTAGTAAAGTATCAATCATACCGCCCTGAGGTGCTTTCACCTCCAAGTGGGCATTTCCCCCCAGTAAACTAGCAAACTCTCCGCTCGCATAATCGATACTACTATTCAACCCTTGCAAAGCCACCAACGCCGCTATCGCAACCGCCACACTCAGCGTATTTAAAATCGCCCGCAGTTTTCGACGGCGAAAATAGGCTAGAGCTAACTTTATACTTAACAACTCACTCACCTCGCCGTCGAATCAAGGATTCGTCCGTCTTTCAGGCTGATCAGAGCGTGACCGTACGCGGCAACCATGGGATCATGGATCCACCCGCTTCAGCCAGTCACTCACTTTGGGTTGCCAAACTGAGCGGGGCTGGCCGGCCATCAGTAAAGGCAAAGCGGCATTCTCCTCGGCACTTAAGGTGGGGATCAGATTGAACAACTGAAAGATAAAACCGATTTCTTGGCGACGAAACAGGGTGAGCTGATTATCCTTCCAGTCGGAAATTCTCCGGTTGTTGAGGTAAATATCCCCTTGACTCGGCTTGTCTAAGCCGGCCACTAAATTTAATAGTGTGGACTTGCCGGACCCGCTTGCCCCCATAATGGCTAGGAATTCACCCGCTTTGACTTCTATACTCACGTTATCCAGACCTACTACCTGTTCCTTGCCCTGGGTGTATTGTTTACTGACGTGATCTAGCCTAACCTCACATCCCCTGATTTGCTTCTCTCCCGCTGATTCCCTACTTTTTGTTACTGCAATTTCAACCATAGTTACATCCTTTCTGCCCCTATAGCTAAAAGTATATATCCAGCTAATAGTATATACATAGCGGGTGTGGAATTCAATAGATTCTTCTTAAGTAACTATTGATTTTTCCGAACAAATCGTGCTGCAGCAGCTTCCCCTTCGACCTGGACGATGCCGATAGCGCCAATGCCTCCCGCCAATTCTCCTTAACCTCTTGCCAGGCATCGGGGTTAACTCGATGTAGCTTTTGCATAAAACCTGTGCCTTTTTCAATCTTTTTCGAAAAATGGAACTTTAGTAAAACTGAACTATTCATCTCCAAAACGTAGTATAATAAGACGATCGATTGTGAAAGTAAATACATACAACTTAGATGGGGTGATTTTTTCATGAGTATCTTTGAAGTTATTATGTTGATTTGTTTCGGTGCTGCTTGGCCCCTATCCATTTATAAGTCTTACATCTCCCGATCAACCAAAGGTAAAAGCGTATCTTTTCTCATCGTCATTCTGATCGGGTATGTTGCCGGGATCTTGAATAAAGTTTTTAATCAGTATGATATGGTCGTCTATTTATACTTACTCAATTTCATGATGGTCTTAATAGATCTCCTGATTTACGTTCGCAACAGTAAAATTGCCGCTACCCCTGCTCACCGTTATGAGCCAGAAATGTCACGACCTGCAGTATCCGCTAAATAGAGATGAACAACCCTCCCGTAGCCGCGAATTCTCTCGGCAACGGGAGGGTTCTTTGTTTAAATGAAAAAGGATAAGTAAAAAAGCAACTGGTTTTCAGCAATTCGATTCACATATTAATGTTCACAGACTACCACCCACTGCGCTAAATTGCCTAGAACCAATCATTTCAGCATTGACCTGGCCCATTAAGTCCACCTGTATAGCAGAATTAATTGATACCATGTTTTCATGTTGCTCGATCACATAAGGATCATTGACATAGTTGACAGGAAGTATCTCGACATCTGGATTATTATCCACAAAATCATACAGTTTACGTGTTCCCATCAGGAAGGTGGCAATAAATTTTCCAGGATTGATAGATTTCTTCTTATTCGTAATGACACCTGCCTCAGCTAAAGCCACCACACCGTCGGAAAACATTTCTGAGTGAATACCTAAATCCTTTTTATCATTTAAAAACAGCAAAACAGCATCTGGGATTGCCCCTATCCCTAACTGAAGCGTAGCTCCATCTTGAACCAATGTCGCCACGTTTTCACCGATCGCTTTTTCCACTTCCCCGATTTTCGGTGGTTTAAGCTCGATTAATGGTTCATCCTTTTCCACAATAAAGTCTAGTTCAGCCAGATGAATTTTGCTCCCACCGGTTCGGGGCATATTATTATTCATCTGCGCAATGACCAGTTGAGCACACTCCGCAGCTGCCTGAGTATAATCAACCGAGATACCAAAACTACAAAACCCCTGCTCGTCAGGCGGTGTAAGCTGAATCAATGCCACATCGACAGGCAGAATATTATCTTTAAACAACCGTGGGATTTCGGAAAAAAAGCATGGTGTATAGTCCGCTCTTTTCTCCTCAAGAGCTTTTCGCGTTGGTGCTCCGATAAACAGACCATTATGACGAAAACTCTTCTCTAATTCTGGTTGAGCATATTTAGCTGGTCCCATGGCTACCATATGAACGATTTCCACATTATAAACTTCCGGCGCACGATTCACCAAGGCTTCAATCAAGGCGGGCGGTTCACCACAAGCATGCCCTATGACTATTCTATCACTGGATTTAATATTTTTCACAGCTTGATCAGCACTTACGATCTTATCTTGATAAACACTTCTCCAATCCCTGCAATGGCTTTGGCCAGTTCTTTTTTCTGTTCAAGATTACCCTGGCGAGAGATCATGATGCGCTGAGCCTGTGGCGAACCTGCGCCATGCATGGATTCAGTCCGGTAACCGACTGCAGCAGTACCTAAGGTGATATTTTCAACTAAACGGAGGATGCGCATGCGGTCTTCAGTCGGAACTGAGGCCACCCCACAGAAATATTTCTTAACGATCTTGCCGATTTCCGGATGACGTAGATCTTTTTCAGATGGCATGGTAACCATTAAGCCACCAGCGACATCTTCAGCCAAGCGCGCTATTTCATATGGGAAACGAGTTACATTTTGTTTACAAACATTGGCTAATAATAAATTAATAATGTAAGTACCTGATGCCGTTTTATTGCCTTCGGCTGAACAGGCAATCCCGCAGGCGTATAATGTTTCATTAAGATGCATCATCTCTATAAGCTTATCTTTGACGTGAGACGCTTTAGCTGCGCCGTTATAATCAGCGGCCAGTGCTGTCGCCCCAATCAAGACATCACCAACACCGACTTTGCACCCACCATAGCTTTGACGATGGTAACCTGCAAACCGTTCGACCAAAGCACCGCTAAATTCAGTTTCCCCACACATGAACACATTTTCCCAAGGAATGAATACATCATTAAACACCATCAGTGCCTCATGTCCGCCGAACTGTTTATTTCCCACATCAATATCTCCGCCCTCAAGTTTGCGAGTATCACAAGACTGACGACCATAGATATAGACTATGCCTTCTGCATCTGCTGGGGCGACAAAAGAAACAGCATAGTCAGCGTCATCTTTTCCCATAGCGATAGTAGGCATAACAAGAATCCAGTGGGAATTAATCGCCCCTGTTTGATGGGCTTTAGCACCCCGAACGACAATACCGTCTTCCCTTTTCTCAACAACATGCAAAAACAGATCCGGATCTGCCTGTTTGCTGGGCGGTAAATTACGATCGCCTTTAGGATCAGTCATTGCTCCATCAACGGTCCAATCTTCTTCCTGCATATTTAATAAAAACTTTGTGAATCTATCGTGATAAGTTGTTCCCAGTTTTTGATCCATTTCAAAAGTAACGCTGTCAACTGCATTAATGGCATCCATCCCCACACAACGTTGGAAACAGGCAGCTGTTTTTTGCCCTAAGAGGCGCTGCATTTTTACTTTTTTGACTAGATCATCGGTGCTTTGATGCAAATGGCAAAAACGGTTAATCTTCTTTCCAGTAAGATGAGACGTAGCTGTCATTAATTCCTCATACTGTGGATCCTCGGCAAAGGCATAAGTGGCTTTAACGGAATTCATCGAAGGCCTGATTATGGGATGATCAACCGTATTATCCACCAGTTCGCCTTGCAGATAAACTTTAAGATTAAGATTTCGCAAACTTTCTTCATACTCTGCAGCAGTTTTCATTTAATATATATCCTTTTGACAAAACAAGAACTGTTCCTTTTTCTAACAGTGTTTACTCAAAATACAACATATTTCTATACCATCGATCCATGTAAAAATATAGATTGGCACATGAATTGCATAATTGATGTTTAGTCTCTCAAGTTTGGGACAACAAATATTATCAAATATGGAGGTTGATTATGCAAACAATCATGGTCATAGGAGCTGGACAAATGGGTGCTGGAATTGCCCAAGTTGCTGCTCAAGCTGGTTACTTAATCGTACTTAATGATATAAAAGAGGAATTCGTCAATCGCGGCATAGATATGATCACTAAGAACTTTTCTAAAAGCGTTGAGAAAGGGAGACTTGGAAGCAGTCAAAAAGATGCTATATTAGGCCGTATTTCAAAATCGACTTCTTTTCAAGACGCTGTTGCTGCAGATCTTGTAATTGAAGCGGCAGTAGAAAAAATTGAAATCAAAGCTCAGATTTTCTTACAGTTAGATGTTATTTGCCCGGAAGACACTATTTTTGCAACCAACACTTCTTCATTACCTATTACGGAAATTGCAGCATTTACTAAACGTCCGGATAAAGTTATCGGAATGCATTTTTTCAACCCTGTACCAGCTATGAAATTAGTTGAAATAATCCGTGGTTTAGCAACAAGTGATGAAGTCTATAAAATTGTTGAATCAATGAGCCTAAATATGGGTAAGACACCGGTTGAAGTCAACGATTCCCCCGGTTTTGTAGCAAATCGCATCCTTATTCCCATGATCAACGAGGCCATTTACACCCTAAGCGAAGGAATTGCCACAGTTGAGGACATTGATAATGTTTTGAAACTCGGGATGAATCACCCGATGGGTCCACTTGCCTTGGCCGATTTTATTGGGTTGGATACCACCCTTTCAATCATGGAGGTGCTACACCATGGGTTTGGGGACAAGTATCGTCCTTGTCCATTGCTACGTAAGTATGTTAAAGCAGGTTGGCTGGGCCGCAAAACCGGGCAAGGTTTCTATCAATACTAAGTAGAGCACCTGCTCACCGTTATGCGCCAAAAATGTCTCGCCCTCCAGTAACAGCTAAATAGAGATGAAAAATCCTCCTGTAGCCGTGAATTGTTTCGGCAACGGGAGGGCTTTTTGTTTAAGGAGAAACTTTAATTGAAGTTCTTTAGGTATAAAAGATAAGTGAGTATTTTTGGCACCCTATTTTGGGTAGACACAAGGCAACTTAAATGCTATTATTAAGTTGTTAGGTAAACTAAGTAATATTTTTACAAGGTCTTCTTGGTTTAACATTCACTTTAAATCTTCTTAAGATTCGCTACTTACTGTACATAACCTCAGATTGAGGACCTTGCGGAACCGCCTAACGCGGTTCTTTTGTTTTTTATAGAAAGGAAGGAGAAGTGTTTATGAGGTTGCTAATTGTTTCGAACAGGCTGCCGTTGAACGGAGTTCAAAAGGACGGAAAACTTATCTTTGAGCAAAGCGCTGGAGGTCTAGTCTCTGGCTTAAGTGCCTATTTAGATTTGTTGAAAAGCACCTCGGCCCAGGACATCGAATATGTCTGGATCGGGTGGCCGGGAATCACGGTGCCCGACAAGATGCAACCTGAAGTGAAGAGCGTTTTAGGGAATCTCCATGCTTCTCCGGTATTCTTATCGGAAAAGGCTATGGACAAATTTTATCTGGGTTTTTGTAACAAGATCATTTGGCCCTTGTTTCACTACTTCCCATCAAATACAGTCTATGACAAAGAATACTGGCTCCAGTATCAAGACGTTAACAAGATCTTCAGGGATGTCGTGTTGGAAGTAATTAAACCAGGGGATGTCATCTGGGTGCATGATTACCACCTTATGCTCCTGCCGGGCCTGCTTCGGGAGAAACTGCCCGACACCCCCATTGGCTTTTTTCTGCATATTCCCTTTCCATCCTATGAGCTCTACCGTCTGCTGCCATCTTCTTGGGGCCAAGAAATCCTGAGAGGACTCTTGGGTGCCAATCTCATCGGTTTTCACACACCTGAATATGCCCAGTATTTCTTACGCACTGTGCTGCGAATTTTAGGGCATGAACACAAGCTCGGGCAAATCCTGTCCCAGGATCATGCTGTTAAAGTTGACACATTTCCCATGGGCATTGACTATCAACGCTACCACTCAATCCCCAATGGCTCAGAGTTTGTGCAGAATATGCAGGATCTGGAGCAACTATTGGACGGCTTCAAGGCTGTTCTTTCAGTCGACCGCTTAGATTACAGCAAAGGAATCAGCAACCGCTTGCAGGGATACAAGCTGTTTTTGGAGAATAATCCCCAGTGTCGGGAGCAAGTGGTTCTGCTCATGATCGTGGTTCCTTCTCGCGTTGGAGTTGCACATTACCAACAAATGAAGCGGCAGATTGATGAACTTGTAGGCGAAATAAACGGTCGCTTCGGCACGCTTAGCTGGACCCCAATTATTTACCAATACAAGTTTTTGCCGCTTGACTCTCTGCTGGCCATGTACCGACAAAGTGATGTCGCTTTAATCACTCCCCTAAGGGATGGGATGAACTTAATTGCCAAAGAATATGTAGCTGCTCGCACGGATCAAACAGGTGTGCTTATTCTGAGCGAAATGGCCGGTGCCGCCAAAGAACTAGGAGAGGCTCTGATCATTAATCCCAATAACCTGGAAGCTATTGCTGAGGCTTTGCAGCAAGCTTTGGCAATGCCTGAGACAGAGCAGAAAAAGCGCAACCAAGTCATGCAACAGCGACTCAAACGCTACGATGTGGTGCGCTGGTCGGGCGATTTTATTCAGGAACTGTTGCAGGTGCAGAAAGGACAATCCCAGACCCTCCCCCTGAGTCGACACAAACAGACCTTACACACTGGTTTCCGTCGAGCCGACAGACGCTTGCTGCTGCTTGACTATGACGGAACTCTGGTTCCCTTCACAGACAACCCTGAGCAAGCCAAGCCTGATCAAGAACTTCTCGAGCTTCTGAAGGAATTAACGAACACGAATACGGACGTCGTTGTTATTAGTGGCAGGGATAGAGCAACCCTTGAAACTTGGCTGGGTTTCTTAAATATTACCCTAGTGGCCGAGCATGGAGCCTGGATCAAACGTCGAGGAGAGCAGTGGCGTTTGAGTAAACCTCTGGTCAACTCCTGGAAACGTCAACTCCTGCCGATGCTCGAAATGTATGCCGACAGACTCCCGGGCTCATTTATCGAAGAGAAAGAATTCTCTCTGGCTTGGCACTTCCGTCAAGCTAATCCGGAGCTTAGCGCCGCCTGTGCTCGAGAACTCATGGACGGGTTGGTGGCTTTCACCTCCAACGTTGATATTCATATACTACAAGGCAACAAAGTTATTGAAGTCAGGAACTCTGAGGTAACCAAAGGATCGACTGGCCTCTCTTTTGCGCTCACACAAGACTATGATTTTATTCTGGCCATTGGGGATGATACTACGGATGAGGATTTGTTTGCTATTCTCGCACTTGAGCATTCCTGGCCCAGCGGGTTGGCGCCAAATAGGTTTACCATTCGCGTTGGCACAGACAAGTCTCAAGCGAGCTACTTCCTGCCTGATTATCTGGAAGTGAGGAAAATACTTCAAGAACTGGCAGCCGGGGAAGACATAACAATTGAAGGGATTGGCGTGAATGCCTAAAAAAAAGTGGTGGAAAGAAAGCGTTGTTTACCAAATCTATCCCCGCAGCTTTAAAGACAGCAACGGGGATGGCACTGGAGACCTTAAAGGAATCATCTCCAAGCTTGATTACCTACAATACTTGGGGGTTAACGTGCTCTGGATCAGCCCAATTTATCGTTCCCCCAATGTGGATAATGGGTATGACATCAGTGATTACCGGGGAGTCATGGATGAGATGGGTACCATGGCAGACTGGGAGGATCTGCGGGACGGGCTGCACAGCCGTGGCATGAAGTTAGTGATGGACTTAGTCGTCAATCACACCTCAGACCAACACCGCTGGTTTCTAGAGTCCCGCTCAAGCAAAGACAACCCTTACCGCAATTACTATATTTGGCGGCCGGGCAAAGACGGCAAAGAGCCCAATAACTGGTCCTCGGAATTTAGCGGTTCGGCTTGGGAGTATGATGCCTTGACCGAGGAGTATTATTTGCACGTCTTTTCTAAGAACCAACCCGATCTTAATTGGGAAAACAAAACGGTGCGTTACGAAATTTACGATATGATGAAGTGGTGGTTGGATCAGGGTGTTGATGGGTTTCGAATGGATGTAATCAACATGATTGCCAAACACCCCGAGCTACCTGATGCCTCAGCCAAAGACAGTTCTCCTTATCAATGGGGAGGACAGTTCTTCATTAACGGGCCCCGCTTGCAATATTACCTCAGAGAAATGTATACAAAGGTTTTGTCTAAATACGACATTATGACCGTGGGGGAGACCCGTTGGGTTGACGCAGACCTGGCGTGCGTTTTTGTCGATGAGTGTCGCCATGAACTGAACATGCTTTTTCAATTTGAGCTGTTGGAACTGGATTACGGACCGAGCGGCAAGTGGGAGAAAAAAGTCTGGGAACTAGCGGACTTTAAGCGCATCATCAGCGATTGGCAAAAGAAACTCGCCGACATCGGGTGGAACAGCCTCTTTCTAAGCAACCACGACCATCCCCGCATGGTTTCCCGGTTTGGCAATGACACCACCTACAGGGTGGAGTCGGCAAAAATGTTGGCTACGTTGCTTCACACCCTCCAAGGGACACCTTACATTTATCAAGGGGAAGAAATCGGCATGACCAATGTCCGTTTCCCTAGTATTGAGCATTATCGGGACATCGAAACGCTCAACATGTATGAAGAAGGTCTGAAGAACGGCAAAGACCTGAAGGAACTAACGGAAGTCATTTATGAAAAAGGCCGGGACAACGCCCGCACTCCGATGCAGTGGGATAACAGTCCTCATGCTGGCTTTACGGACGGCACTCCTTGGATTCCTGTTAATCCCAATTACCGCGAAATCAATGTGGAGCAAGCTCTGCAAGATCAGAATTCTATCTTGCACTATTACCGCAAGCTCATCAAACTGCGCCGCCAATACCCCCTCTTCGTGTACGGGGATTATCATCTGCTTTTGCCTATGCATTCCAAGATCTATTCCTATCTGCGCCATTGGGAAGAGGAAACCCTCTTGGTCATTCTGAATTTCTTCCAAGAGTGTACATCTTTTACTCTTCCCGAAAAGGTCAGCTTTAAAAGCGGCAGACTGTTGATTGCCAATTACTTGGACACTAAAGCTGAAATTATTGACGAAGACCTTAAGGAACTCGCCTTGCGTCCGTATGAAGCACGCGTCTATTTGCTGAATCAAGCGTAGAGTAGTTGACTAAAAAGCACCTGGAGTTCGGTCACTTTAGAATCGTGCATTAGGAGGATGGAGGATGTGTGTCTTGTTAGAGCAAGTTTTAACTCAACTCGAGAATGAATTATCGATCTCTCAGAATATGATCTTAACGATAGCATCCCGTTTTCAGGAGCATATGGAGCAAGGCTTAATCGGGCTTGGAAGCTCGCTTAAGATGTTTCCCTCCTTTCTCCAGGCTCCGAGCGGCTACGAAGCCGGAACTTTTCTAGCCCTTGATTTTGGTGGCTCGAATGCTCGGGCTGCTGTCGTCGAGCTTAACGGAGCAGGAGATTTTCTGGAATTACATAAGCTTAGCCGGCCTTTGTCAGACCCCGCTTCCGGGCACGACTACCGGGCCGCAAGCGTTACGGCTGAAGAGCTCTTTGATTTCCTGGCAGAGATCATTCACGAAGTGCTCACTCAGTCTCCTGCCAATCCCATACTGAATTCTAGCACTTTAGGAGCACTTCCCCTAGGTTTCGCCTTCTCTTTTCCCTATCGCCAAAGAACGATTGGGGAAGGGCTTCTCCTCAACTGGAACAAAGAAGTCAAGACATCCGGGGTGGTTGGGAAAGATGTTGGTCACTTGCTCTCTGCCGCTCTAGAGCGCCGAGGGCTTGGCAATGTTGTGATCCCTACTGCCATTATCAACGACACTGTGACCACCTTCCTGACCGCAGCCTATCAAGACCCAGGCATAGTAGACATCTCCTCGATCATCGGCACCGGACACAACACCTGCTACCTTGAACAGAAAGCACCCGGCTTTGAGGCTCCTGTCATCATAAACACCGAGTCCGGGAACTTCTCCGACGCTCCTGATACCCTCTACGATCAAAGGCTTGACCTGGAAAGCGATAACCCCGGGGAGCAACGCTTCGAAAAAAAGCTCTCCGGCAAATACCTCGGAGAGCTTTTTCGTCAGATTGTCCTAGATTTATCCCAGCGGGGGCTGCTCAGCTCACTTAATAACCCCCCTGCCCCTTCATGCTGGAACCAAGCTTATTCCATAAGCGGCAAAGACTTGGCCTTAATTCTTACTGAGAAGAACACTCACTCACGCCTTGTGTCAGGAGATGAGTGCTTTGCTCTTCAACGCCTTGCTAATATACTTACAAAACGTTCAGCACGACTAGTAGCGGCCAGCCTGATCGGGGTTATCCGACACCTTGACCCCCACCTCAACCATCCTCACACTGTGGCAATTGACGGTTCCCTGTACAAAGGAATGCCTGGCTACGCCCAGGAATTAACGGCTGCCTTAAGCGAAGCGTTAGAGAGTAAAGCGGGACGGGTCACCGTTAAAATTTCGGCCGGAGGCTCTCTTACAGGGGCAGCCATTGCAGCAGCTATCACTTCTTGCCAGAAACCGTCTTATATGGCCAGCTTATTATGCCGCCCAAATCAAAAACACTAGTATAACCCTGCTTTAATAACATCCTTACAGCAGCTCTACTCCGATTTCCACTCCTACAATAGACGAAAATTGTGGCATGTTTGTCCGGCAATTTCTTGCTCGCGTCCCTTCCCAAAACACTTAAAGGAATCAATGTGCCTCTGGGGATGTGATTTTCGATATATTCCTCTTCGGTTCTAACATCCAGAAGAATGATTCCTTTTTCCGTATCTATTCTCTTTTTCGCTTCTATAGGGTCGATTCTTAATTTTCTTACCCCTGAGTCCTTCATATATGTCCAGATTAATAGTACTCCAACTAATAGAATTACTGCCGATATTGTCTGGTTCATATTCGAAATTCCTCTCTCCCATAAATTATCATACAATGTCATTATACCCTCCCAAGGTATACTGGCATTGTAAGGTGTGCTGTTATTTTTGTCAAATGTAATTTTTTCATACCCTAAACCAAATATCGCGGGTGGAAATGAATATTCGGCTATGATGAGTATAATTAAGAGGAGCGAACCCCTAAATTTCCTAAGGGTTCGCTCCTTTAATGTTGTTATCCGACAGTGAATCAGTGGTGAATGAGTTTACTCTGTTTTCTGAGCATTAGAGGGTTTACGACCGCAGCCTTTTTTGTGCCCAAAACCATGAAATTCGCCTTTGTCGATATCCTGTTCAATTCTTTGTTGACGTTCTTGCATGGCGTTCTTGATTTTTTCGGCTTTTGTTTGATCCAGTATTCCTGCCTCGACTTCCTTATCAATAATCTGAGTTTTAATGCTGTTCATTTGCTGAGTGAGAGCTTTAATCTCCTTTAATTTAGCTTGATCAACAGCCCCGAAGGCAGGCACGGCGCTTAGAACCAACAAAGCCAAAGCCAAAATGCTTGCAGCCAGTCTTCTCATTTGCCAGTCCTCCTCATTCATTTTTTTGCCGGAAACATTCTTAGAATGCCCAATTACCGTGTGGGTTATTATTATGATTACATATTCTTCAGTTTTTACTCTAGGTCAGTTTCTTTACCTGCTCAATTTGTTCAGCTTCGTCAGCGTAGTTCTGTCCCCATTTACACATGGTATCCAAAATGGGCAGGAGGCTCTTACCGGCTTGAGTCAATGAATACTCGACTTTAGGCGGAATTTGTGTATAAATGAATCGCTTGACTAATCCACTATCTTCCAGTTCTCTGAGCTGTTGAGTCAACATTTTCGGAGTGACATTGGGAAGCGTTTTTCTCAGTTCACTGTATCTTAAGGTTTTATCCGCTAAATGCCAAAGAATAAGTGCTTTCCACTTTCCACCAATAAGGGCCAACGTCAATTCCATTGAACATTGATATTCGTTATTTTTGAACTTGATCATTTCGTCTCACTCCTTAGCATAGTGGTAAATAAATTAAACTTTAGTTTCGCACCTTCTGAATTCTAATCTTGTTCACAAAGCCATTGCAATATTTACTATAACCATTTTAACTCAAGGTATACCATTAGATACTATAGTACAAAGAGGTACGTACTTGTCAATTATTATTATATCGTTTAATATTATATTTACAATTACTTAAGCTAAAAAAATAAGGAGTGTTCGAATATGAAAGTTGTAGCATTTAATGGCAGTCCGCGGGTTAATGGCAATACCGCACAAAGCCTCAAAATTGTCTTGGCGGAATTAGCAAACGAAGGAATCGAGACGGAAATCGTCCAATTGGGTGGGCGTAAAGTCTTTGGCTGCTTGGCCTGCGGCAAATGTCGTGAAAATAAAGATAACCGGTGTGTGCGCAAGGACGATGAGATGAATAGTTTCATTCAGAAAATGGAAGAAGCCGATGGCATCATTATCGGTTCACCCACCTACTTCAGTAATGTGAGCACGGAAGTGAAGGCCCTGATCGACCGTTGTGGCTATGTATCAAAGTCTAACGGAGGTGCCTTATTAAGGGGAAAAGTAGGAGCTTCGGTCGTTTCAGCGCGTAGAGCAGGATCAACCTTTACCTACTCGGCTATCAACTTCTTCTTTGGTATAGCAGAAATGATCATTTGCAGTTCAAATTATTGGAACATGACTTTATCCCGTGACCCAGGCGATGTGCAAAATGATACTGAAGGCGTCCTAACCTTCCAAACCCTTGGTAAAAACATGGCCAAACTCTTAAAACAGGTTCGCTAAGTTGAAAGTTAAGCTTTGCTTCGAATCCATGGGAATCTCAAGCTAATAGTGTAAAATGAGCCCTCCATTTGACGTGCGCCAGCAGGGCTCATTGCTTATGCAGAGGATTTCATTCAAGTGATTCAACTAGGGAGAAGAAAGCAAAGACCAATTGTTAGAACAAAAATTGGAGACAGAATTTGATGCTTGGCTTCAAGAACGCGTAGCAGAGTATAACATCGAAAACTATCTGACCAAGAATTAACGATATCACAAAGAAGAGACGTTATTTACTCGTCTCTTCTTTGTGATACGTCAAACAGTACATATTTGCTTTTCTTCTCTATCTTTATTAAAAGCTGATTTTTCTGGGTGGTTAGCCAGAGAAATCCGATACAATTATCTCTCCATGTTCAACAAAAAAGATTTCAAAGATAGGATTATCCGCTGATTTGCAAAGCCCTTTTACCATTGGATTACTTTCCAGAATTTTTTCTTTCATACCTAAATCTTGACTGAAAATTACTTCACCGGATAACCTAACTGTTACCATATCTTTTGATGTTGATGTGAATTCAATAAAAGGAATTTCTTTCATTTGATTTTATACATCTTTAGTGTTTGCTGTACAAAAATAAAACTTGCCATTTTCCGCCATCATAAATCCCCATGGCCTAACCCTTGGTTTTTCATTAGCAATTGTTGCCAATGAACCCATGCGATTTTCATTTAGAAATCCTAGTACTTTTTCCATTTTTAAACCTCCAAATAGATTTTGAGTTGATTAATCAACCTAGTATGATAATATTGTATATATAAAAGGGAGTTCTCAATGTATATTCAAACGTTTTTTTGTTTTGTTCTTCTTGTAATAATTTCATAGAAATATTACGAGCCATTATTTTGTGTGATTCTAAAATACGATTGATGTCCTGGATCGTACAAGTACTATTGACTGTAACGACTCTAAAAATTTGCTTACCTCTGAAAAAATAGGTTTCAATGGAACGCTCTAATGTAATGAAAACTAAAACTGTAAC
This sequence comes from Desulfosporosinus burensis, assembly GCF_054657535.1. NCBI lineage: Bacteria > Bacillati > Bacillota > Clostridia > Eubacteriales > Desulfitobacteriaceae > Desulfosporosinus > Desulfosporosinus burensis. The sequence goes on along the minus strand of NZ_BAAHYN010000009.1, from coordinate 196,935 downwards.
AAGGAACGATGAATAGTAAAATCCTGCTCCTGCGGCCAATCCAATCGCTGAAACAACCCAAAGAGAAGCGGCGGTTGTTAATCCTTTTACTGATACCCCATCTCTTAAAATGGTTCCGGCTCCTAAAAAACCGATACCTGAAACGACTTGAGCGGCTAAGCGAGCAGGGTCTCCCGTTGAGGGAAAATCAGAAAATCCATAAAATCGATAAAACCATAATTAGAGCGGAACCTAAGGATACTAGGATATAAGTTCTAAAGCCTGCTGGACTTTCATGTCGTTCTCGTTGAAAGCCAACTCTTATTTTGGGGAATATAGGTACTCCATCCCATCTTCACCTAATCTTATAAAATAATGCATTATTATTAAGAAGTCAGTCTAAAAACTATGACTCTGAACTCATTGAACTCGATGGGGCGTGATGATGACAATCAGCCCATCTGTTGTTACAATATAGATAAACTTTAAGGGGTCTGCAGTACCCTGACTGTGAAGAAGAAATGATGGGTTAAACGAAAGGAAGAAAGCCCGAAGCGGTCGGACTTTCTTCCTTAAATTAGTTTCTCTTCATAATTAAACGAATAAGGTAGAAGGCGAGTGGTATCCTTTTCATGACTATTCTCAAGAAATTTATCAAGTATTATAAACCCTACAAATTCCTTTTTTATGCAGACATGGTTTGTGCAATACTTGTCTCTATCGTAGATCTGGCCTTTCCTCAAATCCTTAATTATCTGACTAAAAACTTATTTAACCAAGATAAAGCAATCATAATGCAGGCTATAGGATTCGTGGGCTTAGCCTTGCTGTCTATGTACGTGCTTAAGTATTTCTGCCAGTATTTCATCATCTCCTGGGGCCACATTATGGGCGCGAGGATGGAAGCAGATATGAGGAAAGATCTGTTCAACCATTTTCAAAGGTTATCCTTTTCCTATTATGATCGCAACAATACCGGGGAAATGATGTCCAAATTAGTCGTAGACTTATTTGATATATCCGAACTTGCTCATCACGGGCCAGAAAATGTTTTTATCTCTGCTCTGAAGATCATTGGTTCCTTTAGTATCTTAATGCTGATCAATGTCCAAATGACCTTGATTTTATTAGGGATCACGATGATCATGGTAGTCTTCACCATTTATAAAAATATAAAGATGGCTCCTAGCTTTGCAGATAGCAGGGTGAAAATTGCTGCTGTAAATTCTGGCCTTCAAGATAGCCTGTCTGGGATTAGAGTTGTAAAATCCTTTGCCAATGAACACGTGGAAAGGGAAAAATTCCATAAGAGTAATCACGACTTTTTGTTTTCCAAAGTTAGAATTTACAAATTAATGGGCAGTTTCCACGCTTGGAATTCGTTTTTTGAAGGGCTACTCTATGTTGTGATCATTGTTTCCGGGGGTGTATTTATCGCCAATGGTTCGTTGAGAGTTTCTGATCTGGCTATTTATGTCCTTTACATTAACCTCTTTATCAATCCGATAGATGTATTAATAAACTATACGGAATCGTTTCAAAAAGGGTATGCTGGGTTCAAGCGATTTATTGAGGTTTTGGAGACACAGCCGGATATTGTGGACAAAGCAGGAGCTAAACCCCTCACAGATGTTAAAGGAGAGATTGAATATAAGAATGTATCTTTCCGCTATGACGCAGATTCCAATGTTTTAGATAATGTAAGCCTAACGATCAAAGCGGGCAAAAACATTGCCCTAGTCGGACCGTCCGGCGGAGGAAAAACAACCTTATGTTCGCTCCTGCCCAGATTTTATGACGTAACAGCCGGATCGATAACTATCGATGGTAACGATATCAAGGATGTGACGCTAGAGTCTCTACGAAACGCGATCGGCATTGTGCAGCAGGATGTCTATATGTTTGACGGTTCAATCAAAGATAATATAGCCTATGGCAAGTCAGGAGCTACTGATGCCGAAATTATCGAGGCCGCCCAACAGGCCAATATTCACGAGTTTATCTTGTCCCTTGACGATGGGTATGACACCTATGTAGGGGAACGAGGGGTCAGACTTTCCGGCGGTCAAAAACAAAGGCTATCAATCGCCAGAGTGTTTTTAAAGAACCCTCCGATTCTAATCTTAGACGAGGCTACGTCATCCCTTGATAATGAAAGTGAAAAATACATCCAAAAGTCCCTTGAAAAACTCTCTAAGAATAGAACCACCATAGTAATTGCCCACAGGCTGAGCACGATAAAAAATTCAGACGAAATCGTCGTAGTCACCGATGAAGGCATCCAAGAAAAAGGCAGTCATAAACAGCTGCTCGAACAGGCCGGAATCTATGCTCATTACTACAACATGCAATTTGAAGGCTTAGAGTAAAGACTACCTGCAAGCCTTAACAGAGGCTGACAAGGCAAAACAGCAGGCAGGCTTTATATTAATAAGCATCGTCATTTTATAGCAACCACCTTTCTCATAATAATAAGGAATTAAAGCATATATCTTCTTACAATATATGCAATACGTTTCCCTATGTCAACAGAAACATATGCTGTAATTCCGTATAATGAACTGATGTATTGTCTATAATCATATATACAAGGTGGTGAATTGTAATGTATGAGGATTTGTTTTACGAAAGATTAACCAGGCTCCGCACACAAAAAGGGGTTTCCGCAAGGGATATGAGCCTGTCTTTAGGTCAAAGCGAAAGCTATATCAATAAAATTGAGAACAAAAAGTCGCTGCCGTCCATGACAGGATTTTTTTATATCTGCGAATATCTGAATGTCCCTCCAAAGGATTTCTTTGATGACGAAGTAAGCTTTCCGACAAAATTAAATGACTTAATTGATGAGTTAAAGAAGCTAAACGATGGCCAGTTGGAGCATCTTCTGGCTATTATTAAGGACATAAAGACAAAGTGAGAAAAGCAGGCTGCATATCAATATACCAATACAGCCTGCTTCTTTTTTTATCTCCCTGACGCTCTGTTTCAGGATGGCCTTCTGCATGTCCGTGAGGCTGGGCAGGTAGAGATTGAAGAATATCTCCAGATTCTTAACATGGAGCGCCGCACAATATTCTGCTGTTCCAAAATTTCGCAGCCAATCCCGCAGTCGTCGAGGTTTCCCGCAAAATCCTTTGCCTTCACCAGCAACTCCTTTTCGGCGCCCTCGTCGGCTTTCTCCCACAGGACGATGTAAAGCTGGCGTTCCACCACCTCGCCGGACAGGGCAAAGGTGGTCATCTCCAGGATTTCCTGTTTGAGAAGTTCTTTTTGCTTGGGGTCGGAGGTGGCAAGCGCCGCCGACAGCTCGGAGATCAGGGGCGTAATGTCCACCGGACGGGATACGGCAAGAAATTTAAAGGGGTGCTGTATGCCGGACATGCTCGCTGTGAGCTGCTTGACCAACTGATGTTTTTCGCCCTTGCTGAACAGGTCGATGGTGATGGGGTTTATTTTCAGATAACAGAGTACAAGCTGGTCTCTTGTGTAGAGATATTTGCCTTTGATATCCTTGACGTTGACAAACTCATTGGCTGTCTTTCGCTGGCCGTCCGCTGCCGCAGCCTGTTTTTTCCTTTTGTCCGACAGCCTGATGTACGACAATTTGCTAAGCGGTGGTCTGCGCTCCAAAATGGGCTCTCTGACCCACAAAAACCTGCCCTTCTCCATGTTCCTAGAAACCCCGGACTTGGGTTTTACCGCCTATTCCGGTGCAACGGATCAAAGTCAGTCCAACGACACCATCATTGCCGAGTTGGGGCTTCAAGGAAATCGCAAGCTGGATAACGGTGATATTGTTGCGGGGACTTAGGGAGCCGGAATTATATACAGTCCAAGAGGTCGAGGACGCGAGCTATTTCAGCGTTAAATCTTACAATAGCAGTGACGACTTCTTTAAGGCTCTTTTTAATGACGAAGATGAGGACGAAGACGAAATGGAGCTATAATTAGCCGGGCTTTCGGGTCTGTACCTAAACGGGTGCTGCTCTTTTTTTATCTGGAGGTGGTTACGCCTGGGGCATAGAAGCATATTCAAATCGGTAGATTGCGAAGGCATTCAGGAAATCGAAGAAAGCGAGGTGGAAATGGCTTGATTTTTCCAATCATTATGATTATGGTGTGCGCTGCCCTGGGAGGCGGCGCTTTTCTTTTCATGGGGTCGATCTTCGGCAGCTTTGCCTTCGATGAGCCTAACAATCTCAAAAAAGAGGCCACTTCGTTCTTCGGCAAGCCCCCGCTGGCTGCCAGCGATGCTGATATCCTGGCAGGGGAATCCGGCTGGCTTTCGTGTAGAAAAAATTTACACGATATAGAAAATTTCCTTTGAGATACCCCCATAGCTTTGGCTTATAAAGTGTGCAAGCCATTGATTTTACCTGCCTTTCTTCTAAATTTGGGTACAAAAAAACACGATCAAACATTACTGTTCAATCGTGTTAATTTTAAATAGTGTTTTCTGTTTAAACTTCTTTCAGCAAGTCCTCAAGTTGTTTCATTAGCGCCGGAACCTCTTTTTGGGATAAATTCCAGACAAGCTCCATTCTTAATTCGCCATACCCGTGTGCTACGATATTTCTAAGATCAACGATATTTCTAAGATCAACGATCTTTCGCCACTGGATATCCTTGTAATCCGTCCACAACTCCTTCGTCAATGCGTTGGTATGCTCGCCAATGTTAAGGAGCGACATTGCTGTTGCCTTCTGGTAAACATCATTTTCGAGGAATCCTTTTTCACCGATTTCATTAGAATACCTTATAATGTCTTTGCATTCGGATATGATCTTTTTCAGTAATTGAATATCCCTATGCTTCATATATCCTTACCTTCTTGTTAATGGTTAAATAGCTATTTTCCTTTAAGGGGCCGGCAACCACATCCACCTTGGTGTTCAATTTCTCTTGAATATCAAGCTTAAGCCCGGACATATCAAATAAACTTGCAACTTTTTCATCAAAGTATACAAGTAAATCCACGTCTGAATCCTCTGTATCCTCACCACTTGCAAATGAGCCAAACAAGTCAATGCTAAGCACCGGATACGCAGGTGCAACCTGAACGACCGCATCTCGAATATCTGTAATTGTCACGCTTTATCACCTCTTAAAGGCCTTAAACAAAATTAAGGCGATGATTAAATATCTGATTACATTATACCTTTAAAACTGGTCACAGTCAAAAAGGAATATGCCTCGAAAGGCTTTTTGCTTCGATCCACTGGTTTACCTCCAGCATTGGCAGAAGGTTATCTGTTATCATATACCTGTCGATAGCCCTGCCGTTCTCTGTTTTAAACTTAAACTTCTTAAGCTTAAACCGTTTGTTTTCCATCTGCATAATATTTCAACTCCTATCATTTGAGATAGGAGCAGTATATCATGCTGAAATGAACGTCAGAGATACGCAAACCAAAAGCACACCTTATTTGTTTTAGCCTTGGTAATTGAAGATTTCCTTTATTTTTTCTGAAAGCATTGGAAGGATGGTCAAGCCAAACAGTAGATACAATCCCGCAAGGACTAAAGCTCCCAAAACTACGCTGATCATTACATTGATAGCAAGGTCAATCATTCCTGACCCACTTCTGTCTGTCAGGATGCCTCTGACAGAAACCATTCCCTTCATCATATTTACTCTAAACGCTCTAAAAAGCGGTTCGCTCAATTCTTTCATGGCAAGTATCACTCCTTTCCCAATTGCTCTCGCGTTTTTTTACGTTTTTAAAAAATAAAATACCCCGGCTTTTGCGCTAGGGCATATTCTATGGTGGTGAAGGCCAGGATCGGGGTACCATCGTCTCCTTTCCACAGGTTTTATAATTCACTTACCCGACAAGTAAATTTTATCCAGTAAGTGACTTATTAAGTGTCATTCTGTAAATTACGCTATTTGCTCTTTAGAATTTTTTGCCGATATGAAAGCCGCCATCAGTAGTTGAGGAACCAAGCACACAATAAAAATGATTGCTAAGGCTTTAGGGACATTCTCAAACCCGTCATAGCTGCCATTTACTCCGTGGTTGTACATATAACAATTAATTTGGGTGCCTACCACTAATAGAAAAAGTCCAGCAAAGCTCGTTACAGTCGACACCAGACCAATTTTAACACTTCTACTGATTCGACATAAGACAAGGAAGCTAATGACATTTGATGTTGTTAACATGGCAGGTTTGGAAAAATACCATTCGAGGGCATCGTCAACGATTCTCTCGATCTCGCTCGCCTTTGTGTCCGCCGGAAAATACTTGGAATAGACTTTGTACTTGATTTTGACAGGGGGCGGAGTAGTTGCGGAGCATATCGGTCTTTTTCATATCGACTTTATACTCGTTCTCCGTCAAAACCTTATTAACCTCTACTTGTTCAGCTTCTGCAAGATAAGAGAGGTCGACTGCGCAACGGATAGAAATTTCACTGTTATCCACACGTATTTTCAGGTCGCTGTCCAGCCAGCCCGACTTTATCTCTGCTTGTCAACTTCTGCCCCACTGGGGCAGAAGTTGCGACTTCCTTGATTTCATGGGATTTTTCAAGCTTAATAAGCTCTGCAATAATATTGTTGCGCTTACCCTGGGAGAACATTTTTGAGTGCCGCAGAGCAAGTACCGCCGCCTTTTCAGACGGTAGCATGTCGGCAAAGGAGCGCTGCATGACATTGGTTTCAATGACATACATCCACGCTTCTTCATCCGACAGGTTGTCCTTGATGATAAAGTCGCCTTCATCAAGCGCTGCCAGCGTACCGGCGTTCATGCGGTTGTGCCCCGCAAGCATTTCATATCTTCCGTTATCCTTGGTGCGGGCAATCATCGGGGTCAGAATACCATAATTGCTGATGCTTGCAATCTTATCGTCCAACCGCTCACCGCTGTATAGGCGAAAAGGGTGATTGGGGTATGGGTCCACTTGAGAAAAATTCAAGCGAACTACACCACTTTTTATATTGGTTGGCTGGATCTCCGGCTCCACTGCCATAAGCAGCTCGTCCATTGATTTAATCCGTTTCGGTGCGGGTCTATCCGGCATATCCAATCAACTCCTTTGCAAATTCCATATACGTCAATCCCTGCCTTGGATTTGGGCTCGAATTCCAAAATGCTCAAATCCGCAACGGTTGGCTTCGCCCACTCTGATAGAACGGGGAATAGAGGTTTTGAAAACTCTCATGCCTCCCCGGTATGCTTCATTTACCTCCGCGCAGACTTCTTTGTGCAGATTGGTCTGCATATCGCACATGGTCAGCAGGATACCCTCAAATTCAATTTTAGGGTTAATCCTGCGCTTGATTTTAAGAATGGTTTTGGTCAGGTCTTGAAGCCCTATGGTAGCGTAGAATTCAGGGTTGATCGTGATGAGAACGCTGTCGGCGGCGGAAAGAGCATTGATTGTCAGCGGGCCCAGGGAGGGATTTGTATCAATGAGGATATAGTCATAATCCCTACGTAAAGGCTCCAGGATACTGAAAAGCAATTTTTCGCTTCCCATCTCCATCCACAGATTGGATTCAACCACCGACAGATGAATGTCGTTGGGGATAAAGTCAATCTTCCCGCGCTGCTGAATATATTCGCTCTTGGGCGGTAGTTCTTCCTCGTCCATTGCCATTGTCATCAAGTTTGCCATCGTTGTGCGTATTTTAGGGATATCCCTGTTTTCATTTTCATCTTCCACCACAAGAGAAGCCGTTAAATTGGATTGGGGATCGTAATCCACTGCCAAAATTCGATAGCCTAATTCAGCAAGAGAATAGGCAAGATTGCGGACACTTGTTGTTTTTGATACACCACCTTTCTGATTCGCAACCGGTACTATTTTACACATTTTCAATTGCCTCCTTATCATTAAAATTGCTGATGTTTGCCCCCTGAAAAGGGCATAAAAATAGGCATAAATCGGTGGAAACCAGCTTGTTTACTGGGTTCTGCTGATTTATGCCTATTATAACTCACGCATTAGTGAGGATACTTTCCACGGTGCTTGCCTGCCACTTGGATTTTCCGGATGGTGTCGGGATGGCTTTTGTGGTCAGCAGCCTGGCAATGCCCGTAGGCGTTTTGCCCTCAAGGAAAAGCCTATAAATCATGGGGACGACCTTTGCCTGTTCCTCCACAATCTTCGGAAAACCGTCCTCGCCCTTTTCGTAGCCGAGGAACTGCTTATAAGGCAGGCTCACCTTGCCGTCTGCGAATCGCTTTCTTTGTCCCCATGTTACATTTTCGGAGATGCTCCGGCTCTCTTCCTGTGCCAGGGAACTCATAATCGTTATAAGTAATTCGCCCTTGCTGTCAAGGGTATAAATGTTTTCCTTTTCAAAATAAACCTCAACACCTTTTTCTTTGAGCTGTCGGACAGTGGTCAAGGTGTCCACGGTGTTTCGGGCGAAACGGCTGACCGACTTTGTGAGGATAAGGTCAATTTTGCCGTCCAAGGCATCCTTTATCATGCTCTTAAAGCCGTCTCTGTTTTTCGTGCTTGTGGCTGAAATACCCTCATCGGTATATACTCCAACAAAATCCCACTCGTCATTTGCCTGTATGTGCCGGGTATAATAATCGACCTGCTTCGAGTGTATAAAAAAGATAATTTTAACTCAAAACTTTTTTACTATATTTGAGTAAACAATAAGGGTAATTTTTCTATATCTATTTAAAATTTATTTAAACCTGTCCTTGAAGACTCTTAAGAAATTCTGACCCAAGATTTGGTGAATCTGACTTTCTTTTAAGCCGGTTGCTAGGAGTGCTTCAATAAATTTATTCAAGTCCTTATGTCCCTTTAACACATCAAAGGGAGTGGGGGACATAGTTTTTATTGTTAAGGGAGAAAGATATGCCATAAGTGATTCACAAAAGTCAAAGCCTAGACCAACATGTTCCGCTCCCACCAGTTTTACCATGTGGCTTACATGTTTTACCAGATATTCTAAAGTGGCATCCTCAGGTTTATCGGCTACGATTAAATTTGCGGCGTTTATGCCAATAACGCCGTTTTTCTCAGCTATAGACTGGATTTGCTGGTCAGTAAGATTTCGCATGGTGCTTGCTAGTACTCTACAGTTAGAATGGGAGGCGATAATAGCAGATTTTGAGAATTTAATGATATCCCAAAAACCCTCATCATTTAAATGGCTTACATCAACCAACATGCCGAGCTGATCCGCTTTTTCAATCAGTTTTAGCCCAAAATCAGTAAGCCCCCCTTTGGTACCGGTTTTTACTGCGCTAAAATGGCACCCATCTGCCGCAAAGTTTCTCCGACTCCAAACCAGGCCAAGGATTCTCACTCCTAGTTCATAGAAAATCTTCAGCAAGCTTAAATCATTATATAAAGGTTCAACTCCTTCAAAAGAAAGAAGGATTCCTAATTTATTATTCTTGATCGCCTGTTCAATATCATGAAAACTCTTGCATAATACGAACTTTCCGGAAGATTCGTCTATTTCTTCGTACAAAGCACTAATTTGTTGGAGTGCTCGTCTTAATGCCATTTCAGGTAAAAACTCATCATCAATATATAATGAGGCGACAACAACGTTGACGCCACCCTCGATCAAACTTGGCAAATAATCGGTTTCAATTACTTTTCTTTGCCCATGCTGTCTTTTCCTAACAACATCAAATAGGAGATCAAAATGGGCGTCAATAATCACACAGTCTTTTTGTATTTTGCTTACTAACTCCGGCAGTTTATTTTCTGATAAAAGCATGTTTTTTCCTCCATTCCCACAACGTATATACGGGGATATATTCATTGTCAGTTACTATTATCCTTTTTATACTTTAAACCTTCGAAAAGTAAGAAAAACCGAGGCTGCGGCCTCGGTCCTTTTTATTGTTCTTGGATATCCGAAATTTTGTATTCATAACCGTGGAGTCCCCTATAATACTCTGGGTACATATCCCCTCCACATTTCTCACAGTTAAACTGCGGAGGAACGGTTGGATCACCATCATCCATAGCATCAAAATTCCTTACGACTTCTAACGGTATTTTCTCTTGCTCATTACACTGCAAACAAATGTAATTGACAGAACTGTTCTCGATCGGCATTCTTCTCTGGTTTTGTGAATTCTTCTTTTTGTTGGGTTTTCGTTGTTTTGATACCGGTGATATTGTAAATCATCCTTTCCAGGCAAGCTCTTGCTACCTCATCACTTGCATACTTTATTGCCAATTGTCCATCTTTTAGGCAGACTTCTCCCTTGTACTCATAATAACACTGACAATGCGGACATACCATTGGATCTTTTCCTGTCTGCTCTTTTATCCGTTGCTCCCATTTTCTTCGTTTTACTATCTTTTTAACCTTTACGATCCATCGTCTTACTTCTTTTTGCCAGACTGAGATTAGTTTTTTACAACGTGCTTTGATTCTTCGGGAATACACACCATAATAACGGATTGTTTTAAATTGCTCATCCGGAATGTGTACGATTAATCGTTTTATAAACTCTTCAACTGTTAGTGTCTCCCGTTTCTCTTGTCCATCTTTTTTGTCATGATATCGATAGGTTACATATTGGCCGTCATATGCCTCGATCCGATGTAACGCTATTGCGGGTCGACGAATATAACGACCGATATATCCTAATTGAACTTTCACATTTCCCTTTTGCTTCGGAGCATAAACATAAAAGCCTTCTCCATTGGCTGAATAGGCTTTCTGTAAAAGATGTTGGATCTTCTTCTTTTCTGCAACGTTTAAATTGCTGCGAATTAGCTTCAAAACTACGGTCTGCCATTGTTTACGCAACATTGGAAAAGGTATATAGTCGTATACCTTCCACTCCCCATTTTTCTTCATTCCGCCCATGCTTACTAGCATATGAACATGAGGATTAAAGTTCATCTGAGCCCCAAACGTATGTAGCCCCGCTATGATTCCTGGCGTTATTTTAAATTTCTTCTTAAACCACTCTTGAATTATCCCGACCGCCTCATCCATAAGAGGTTTAAGTAACTGTCGATGCCTCTGAAATATTTCTCTTAATCCTTCATCTATCGTAAACACGACATGTCGATGATTTACCTGAAGAACGTCTTCTGCCATCATTCGGCTCCATTCCTCAGTTTCACCACTTGAACACGTTGTGCAAAATCTTCCTTTACAACGGTACGGAACGATCCGTAGATCATGGCAGCCTTCGCAAACTAATAGCTTAAACCCATTTTTGGGATTGCCACAATTCCGGAATTTCTCGACTTCTTTAATAACAATTGCTCTTATACGATCTCCGTACTTTTCGACAAATCTATCCCAGTGTCTCTCGTCGTCAAAAAAAATCCGCCTCAAAATGTTATTTTCCATGACTTCATCATACCAAATTCGCAAGTAAAGGGGTACCCTCAAAACTTATACTTTCTGATACGTTAAAGAAAACTTGGCTGGCGCCAAGCTTCAGCGCAGGCGGCCGCCTTAGTTGCACTTATGCTTACCAGAAATTTATACTTTCTGATAGTATAAAAAAGGGTGCCGTTTATATAGGCACCCTTTAGTCTTTTTATTCTCCCCACCATTTTCGAGCTTTCATTCGTACTGGCATGTAAGCGAGTTTACTGGGCCGTAGACCTAAGGAAACAACTGCTTCGGTCATTCGAAGAGCGGCAGCAAAAGCGTCGACTACCGGAATATCATAACCTGTTTTTTTCAGTCTATCCATAACTTCGTTGGCAACTCCCATCATACCGGTACAACCAAGTACAATAACTTGAGCGCCGTTTTGCTTAATTGCCTCTACACTTTGTTCAAATAGAGCGTCCTTTAATTTTTGAATATCAGAAAGTTCTAACACTGGAATATCTACGTGGCGCACGGCGACAACCCGATCCTTTAAACCTGCCTTAGCAATCAAGCCATCAATCATGGGAATAACTTCTGGCAACACGGTGACAATTGCAATTTTGTCTCCCAGACCAGATGCGATCAGCATCGGAGGTTCAAACCCCCCAAATACTACCAGATTAGTGGTTTCCCGAGCAGCTCGAACACCGGGATCCCCAAAACAATCTAGGATTGCACCGTCAAAACCTTCTTCTTCTGCCTTTTTTACCTTGTGCAAAATATCCGGAACTGCAAGTGCTTCATCATACTCAGACTCGATTGAGGCAGGACCATAGTCCAGACTCTCCACATCATATTCTACCCCTGGGGTAGCCAAAGATGCTACTTCCCGACGCACTTCGTCGTTGAATGAGGTTCCGATTAGCGGAACAATTACTTTGATTTTCATAATATATGCCCCCTTATTTTTTATTTACTGGCAAGATCACCAGCCGCTTTAGCTCGAATTCTGGTAGCGTTACCCGGTAGGTATGCTAGCGGAACATCTTCTGCCTCAACAATTTTTATGGTAGACGGATCTGCGCCAGCCTTAATCGCTTCGTTTATTGCTGCTTTTTTGGTTTCTTCTAAAGCTGCTTCCCGACTGATAGTATCCAACTTGTACACTAGTTCCACTTGCCCGCTTACTTGGGCGATGGCTGAGCCCAGAGCGTTCGCGACCGCAAAGTTCTCAGGACGGATGATTTCAGAAACCCCGTCTAATTTATCGCTAATAAGAATGCTTCCTCCTCCTACTAAGATGACCGTAGCATCTTCGTTAGAAAGTTTCATTTTATCAATGTTATCACTAACTAGCAGCATCATTTTATCAAATGCTCTTTTGGCAAAGCCTTCATCAATATGTGATACTTTTTGGGGATCCCCAACCTGGGCTATTCCTAAACGTACTGCGATATCTGTAGCAGTTAAGGTTTTACCGCCAAAAACAAGGGCTTCTTCGGTAATTCTGTATCCAACACTTTGAGGGCCAACTTGAATTTCTCCATCTTTTTCCTGAATAATAGTGCCCCCGCCTAAACCGATGGAAATCAGGTCTGGCATCCGGAAATTGGTACGGGCACCGCCGATTGTTACTGCCAGTGAAGATTCTCTGGGGAAACCATTTACGATTACCCCGATATCGCTAGTGGTACCCCCAACATCTAATACAATCGCATCGCTTTTTTTACTTAAAAAGGATGCGCCGCGAATACTATTTGTTGGGCCACAGGCGATGGTTAGGATTGGGTATTTCATGGCATAATCAATAGACATTAAAGTCCCGTCATTTTGGCATAAATAGACGTTTGCGTTGTTTACACCTTCTCGACTTAGCCCCTTTTTAAAGGACAAGGCCGTGGTTTTGGCCACATCTGTTAAAGCGGAATTTAAGATAGTTGCATTTTCTCTTTCCAATAATCCCAATGAGCCAATTTCGTGGGAAAGGGATATGGGAATATCGCCTAATTCTTCTCGTAAAATTTGGGCTGCCCGTTTTTCATGGTCTGAGGAAACAAAGGAAAAAACGGAAGAAACAGCAATCGTATCCACTTTGCCTTTAAGACTTCTCGCCCCGGTGCGGATTTCATCTTCATCTAGAGGGGAAATTTCCCGACCATCAAATTCGTGCCCGCCAGAAACCAAGAAATAATTATCGCTCACAGCCTCTTTTAAATCAACTGGCCAATCAGACATCGCACTGATCGCTGACGAAGCAGGTTTGCCGATTCGGATAATTCCCACTTTGCAAAGTCTTTTTCGCTCTACAATTGCATTGGTACAATGGGTGGTACCCAACATAGCATAGGTTATCTTATCTTTATCAATTCCCGACTTTTTCAAAACACCACTGAGAGCGTTAAAAATTCCAGTTGTAACATCAACTGTAGTTGGTGTTTTTATGCTTTCAACAAGATTTAAATTTTCATCAACTATTACGGCATCGGTATTTGTACCACCTACATCAATTCCTATACGATAGCCCATTATTTGCCACCTCCTTTCACTAGCTCTTCGATTGGTATATAGTCTACATCATATTTAAAATAACGGGGTCCGACCGTTTCTATTCCTTTGGGAGTTCTAAATTTAGAATCGCAGGGGATTCCTAATACCAAAACCCGTTGGCCATATTTAAGTGCTTCAGTTGTAAACGGAATACAAGTTTCCAGGTTTACCATACAAATTAGATCAGGGGTAGTGGCTAGAATTTCCCCTCCCTTGCGGGCAATCAAATTTTCATTTTGAAACTCGACAACTAGTGTTTCCTCTTTATAACTTTCCACACCCTCAATTACCGCTTCACCCCGGTTAAAACCTCCCTCGGTTTTTCGAAGGACATCAACAACTTTTCCTCTAAATAATTCAAAACCACCCGTTATTTGTTGAAGTACCTCTATGGGGTTCTGTCCAGTCTTACGCGACTCTTTAATTCCCTTACCAATTGTTTCGGCAAAGGATACAATCCCGGTGACACCATGTTCTTTAACATCTTTCCCTGTCATGGGGTAGATACTAAGGGTTGCAGATCCACCCATTAATACTACTGCGCTTCTAGCGGCATTCTCAGTAAAATAATTATTAATTGTATTAAAGATAATATCATTGCCTTTTTCGTCAGACAGAACCATGGGAGTGGCATTTAGTCCGGCTAAATGGAAGGTTAACATCTGAAGTTCTGGAAAAGCACGACCCATACCGTCTGCATCAATTACCGGGATTCCCATGCGGGCAGCGACCACAAATGGGATCATGGAGTTAACTCCCCCTGCCTCTATTGGAAAAGTAGCATATATTTTTTTACCTAGATAATTTTCTAATCCTTTAAATGAACGAATTAGCTCTTCCCCGTTCATTAGTTTTTCCACCAATACCGTCGGTGCCCCCATCATTGCTGAGGGTACCACTAAAGCATCTTCCGGCACCTCATCAGGACTTAATAAAGTTACCGGGCCATACTCAGCAATGGCCTGCTTGGCCATTAACTTTCCAATATAAGGGTCTCCTCCACCACCAGTACCCAAAAGGGCGGCCCCTAGGGCAATATCTTCAACCGCTTGTTCATCGATTTTTCGCATTACAATGCCTCCTCTTCTTTTTGCAAATGTTGGTTCTTAGTTGAAGTAAAGAGTTTTTCAAGATTTATTTGGATTATTTTTCTTTGGCGACAAAGGAATGAAGTATTATATAGGCGACTAGGGACACTACGATTCCACTTAAAGGACCAATGCCAATTTTAATAGCATTGCTGGCAACAACCCCTAATAACCAAGAAATCATACCAACCCAGTTAATCCCGGGAACTTTCCTCCACTTTGAAGCGTCTCCTTTTTTAACAATCCAATAATCAGCAATCATTACCCCGGCTACAGCAGGAATCGCAGAGGTTAGTAATAACAGATAATTAGTAAAATAATCAACGATACCGGCAATGGCTAAAAAGGTACCTAACGCACCAGCAATACCCGTCGCCAAAGCTCTTTTGGAATCACTCAAATTAAACATATTTGTAATAGCCAAACCACCCGAATAAGCGTTGACTGTATTGGTTGTCCATGTTGCCAAAATCAAAACAATTAAACCGATTACAGGTACACCTAGGTTAGCAAGAATGACAGTAATATCGTACGTTCCTGCTACAACTGCCATTACGCCACCCATAATAAACATACCAACTCCTACAGGGAGTACGCCAAGTACGGATGATAAAATTGCATCTTTTCGACCGACCGCATAGCGTGAGTAATCGCCTGCAATAACGCCGCCAACCGCAAAAGAACCAACTGCCAAAGCTATGCCTTGAAAAAAAGAAAACGGTTGTGGTGGTTGATAATTAAATAAGATGTCAGAACCATAAGTAGAAAGAGAAACATAAGAACCATATAACGATAAAATAATGAGAGCGGGAACCGCGATATAATTCAAATATTTTAGGGCATTAAATCCGTAAATGGCGGTTGTTAACATAATTACGCCCCAAATTAGAGATGAAATCCATACCGGCAAGTTAATGCCTTGCCAAGAAGCTAAAATATTGCTAAATGCTCCCCCACAAAGATTTGCCTGAACGCCAAACCAACCCAACGTGGCAATTCCCAGAATAAGTGAAATAACTACTCTGGATCCTGTTTCACCAAAAGATGAACTAGCCATACTTACCGTTGGCCGACCTAAGTCGGCAGCTTGCATACCCTGAAAACTCATATACAACACCACGATACTGTAACCAATTACTCCAGCCCAAAACGCCTGCATAACCGTCAAACCTGTTATTAAAGCTCCTCCGATCATCAAGCCTGGAACACAAATCATAGTTCCAATCCAAATAAGCGCTATGGTGTACCACGGCTGCCGATCACTTTGGGGTACAGCTTCCAGCGCGTACCTCTCAAATGCATCTGAATTATTTTCGCTCATTAAATGACCTCCTTTGTATTTTTATCACTTAATAAGCAATATTCATGCCAACCTATAAACCCCAAAACAAATATTTGCTACTAAAAACCCTAAGGCCCTGGAATTCACCAACAATTTTTTTTCGAAGGGGAGAAAAATCTACTAGATTTTGCATTATCAAAAATAGTTTTTTTAATATTTCTCATATCCTTAAGAATTTTCGCAAATAATTCTCATCTAAATTTTGTCAAAAAATAAAAATACCTATCGGTTTCTCGTAAATTCTCATAAATTCTCGTAGAAACATATAGTTTTCGCACTTTTCTTGTTGTCGTGTTATTGCCATGCTATACTGAGATTAATAAATTGATGATATCAGCGCGAATTGGAGTGACCGTCGTTGGAAAATAGGATTACCCCAAGCTCTTTTCTCAGTAATCTTGCCCAATTCTACAATTGCCAGATTACCTGGTGGAGTGAAGAAAAAATATATGGAACAGTTGTTTCAGAAGATTATTCGGAATTAAAAGGTTTGGTTCCAGATCAAGTTCATCTGAAACGATTACTTTCTTACCGGCATCCCCTTGTCATAAACAAAGGACGTCACCACTTGTGCTCCGATTGCATCGAGGCTAAAGGATGTCTTTGTACTAAAGAGGTTTTTGTTCCTGTTGAAATTTCCCAGAAGTCAGCTGGGGTATTATGGCGATTCCATGGTTCATCGCCAGCAGACACAACATTATGGTTGAAATCGGCTATCGATTTTTCGCAAATAGTGTCCTTTTGGGAGTCAGAACAAAAGGAACAGCTCCAGGGTGAATTTTTCCGGCAGGTTGCAGAGTTTTTTGGCGAACTTCACGGAGAAGGGGTTATATTGTTTGATGATCAAGACAAAATAATATATCAAAACGAAAAGGCTAAGGAACTCAACCTGTACCAACATTTTTTGGAATACGAAGAAACTCCTTTGGAACAAAATTACCGGAAAGCAACAACGTTGAATTTGGTGCTGGATAAAAACAATCCATTGCCCGCCTATTTGCGGCACTATTATTATTCCGATAGATACTTAGGAAAAACCTTGGTGAACCATCAATCGGGACTGAAAACAAAAAACTTTGATTTTTCTACACCGAGGAAATCAATAAATTTTCAAAACATCATTAGTGCAAATCCACAAATGTTAAAAGCAATTTCTACCGCGCATATCGTTGCAATGACGGACTCTACGGTATTGTTAAGAGGGGAGAGTGGAACGGGGAAAGAAATGTTTGCCCGGGCTATTCACAAAGAAAGCCTGCGAAAAGATGGACCTTTTATTGCTATTAACTGTGCGGCTATCCCAGAAAATCTCCTGGAAAGTGAACTGTTTGGATATGAAGAAGGATCTTTTACTGGAGCGAAAAAAGGTGGAAAACTGGGTAAATTGGAACTTGCTAACAACGGAACCCTCTTCCTTGATGAGATAGGAGATATGCCCTTGGCTTTACAGGCTAAATTATTGAGGGTACTCCAAAATAAGAACATTGAAAGAATAGGGGGCGCCAAACAAATTCCAATAAATGCCCGGGTAATTACGGCTACGCACCGAAATCTAAAAGAAATGATTAAAGAAAATAGGTTTCGGGAAGATTTGTTTTATCGGATCAATGTTATTCCTATAAATATACCGCCATTAAAGGAGAGGCCTGAAGATGTCGAGTTGTTGTTGAACTTTTTTATTAGAAAGTACAGTATTCTTCTAAACAAAAACTTTATGACATTTACCTATGAAGCGATGGAAATCCTACAGTCGTATTCTTGGCCTGGGAACGTGCGGGAATTGGAAAACGCGGTGGAATATACTGTTGCTATTACAAAAGCAGATGAAATAGGAATCGAAAATTTATCGATTCAGTTCCAGTCCACTATGCCTGAAAGACAGTCACTACAAATTATGCATAATCAAACGGCTCATGAAATAGATAGGGAACAATTGCGAAGTTTATTAGAACAATTTGGTCAAACAACTGATAGCAAACGGGAAATTGCTAAAAATTTAGGTATTAGTTTAGCTACTTTGTATCGGTGGATCAAAAAATATAAACTTTAGCAGATTGCTGATTATCCAGGTGATACAGACTTGTTTCGTAAGAAATATTGGGAAACTTAGCTTGGGGGGAATAAAGTGCAGGTTATTAGTAAGGAGTGGATTCAACCCTTGATGTGGGGCAATATGTTTTTAAGTTCTGGCGGGGGTGGCGGGGAAAGAAATATCGCCAAATTACTAGAAGAAACCTTTCGTAAGGGCCTTGATGTAAACTTGATTGAATTAAACGAAATTGATCCTTCCGACCAATATTTGGCGGTTGGCATTATGGGTTCTCCCGAGTTGTTAGAAGAACATTATATTACCGGTTTTGAAGGAGTAGATTTATTTGACCAACTGAATAATCTGCGAAATAACAGCATACAAGGTTTGTTTCCCTTAGAAGCAGCATCGGTGAATATTCTATATCCGCTGCTCGTGGCCGGGCTATCCAAACGACCTCTCATAAACGGTGATGCCATGGGGAGGGCTTTTCCAGAATTTCAAATGACAACGTTTCATCTTAACAATCTGCCAAGTACCCCTTTCGTATTAAAAGATTACCTTGGAAATAACTATCATTTTCATGATGAAGATACTTTTTTATTGGAATTGAATACTCGGCAAGTTGTTGATATGGGTGGAGGGGTCGGCTTTTTTGCGGGGTATCCCACAACAGGAAATATCTTAAAACGTATACTAATTCCCAAAACGATTTCTTTTGCCGCAAACATAGGTAGAGCATTTCTTGAATCCAAATCATATGCAGAATTGTTAAACAATCTAATCGCGGTTTCTAAGAATTCCTTATATGCCAGTGTTATAGAATTATTTGTTGGAACGGTGGACACCAGTAACCATATCAGAACCAAAACTTTAGAATGGGATACCATCGCCATCAAAGGTAAGGGCTATTATGCAGAGGAAGAATTTAAGATTCTTGTAAAAAACGAAAACCTGATAGCTTATCGAAATAATCAGGTTGCCGCGATGGTGCCAGATTTAATTTCTATCATTGATTTAGAAACACTAAAACCTGTTAGCAACAGCAATCTAACAGTTGGTGCAGAGGTAGCGGTTATAGGGATGCCCGCACCCATGGTGCTAAAAACAAAAAAATCCCTTGAATTTATAGGGCCTCAAAATTTTGGGTACAAGTCAAAATATAAATCCCTAGAGGAACTATACTTTTCTTATTTTTTCGGTGATTAAATAACACTAATTAAAACTTAGTTCGTTAGGTTGAAGAGGTGGGGAAATGGGCGGAAATATCGTATTAATATGGCAACAAGAACAAGTGGATATTAACTATGGGGTAAACGAAGTTGTGGTAGCTTCCGAGAGAATTTCTTCGTTGTCAATTAGTAGTTTGGAACAATTCTTAAACCGATATGGTATAGATCCTCAACAAATAGAAAATGTAATAGTGGTTCGTGATTTAACGGAAATAATTCCGCAAGAACTGAAAAGCAACAAGAACTTTGGGTATTTAAGAATTACACCTACTCCACTAGAGTTTATGCCGATTGCTAGTTTATTGCAGAAGAGCAATGTAAAAATCCATACTTTTCACTTGCCACTGCCAATTAAGCCTGACTTTGATGTGCGACTAAGAAAAACTTTAGAAACTTTGACTATGCTTTCTATAAAAGAAGTTGCCGTTAACAGTACTTTTTCTTTAATTGATAACTCTTCTGCACCTAGGATACTCGAAAAAATAGAGCAATTTTGCCCGGGCCAATTCTCTTGTTATTTTTCGGACATTTTTAACACTGCTAATTTTTTGTTGAGAGAAAATAACTTGTTGATTAATTCGTTGTTACGTCAAAATGTAAACGCTTTATTAGAAAAAATTGGTAGGTCGTTGAATAAAGTTGGTATTTTTGCCCCGGTTTATCTGTTAAAAGGAGACGGAACCCTTGCTAGTAGCAAGATGGCTGAAACAAATCCTTTGGCTACATGGCGAGCCAAAGAAGCTGTTTATTTAATTTCGGGTAGTCACTGGCAAAAAAATAAGAATACTATAGTTATTTTTGAGCAGGATCAGCGCATCAAGATGGGAGCTACCGAAGACTACCTCCCCGGAGTCCAGGAAGTCGTCAATAAATTTCAGGGCATAGAACTTTCAGGGCGATATCCTTTGACCATAATAATTGAAAATATCCACAATCGAAAAAAATGGGAGGAAGCGATAGCGTTGCTAAATCCCTTTCCTGGCCCTGTTCCCATGGTAAACTTTTCCAAAATATTTGATACTTCGCCTGTTTTCAGCTATCCAATTGCCAACGCTCCCAATGAACCCCATGTTTTAGCAAGTGGCGTGCTAACCGCTCCGTTTCGTTGGGAGACTCAAAAAATGATTGTGGTTAATTCTGTAGAAGAGATAGACTCTGTAAAACAAACTCTATTAGACACAGCTTTGAATACATTAGATAAGCAGGGTGTTCGATTGAGGAAAATAAATTATAGTTTTGAAAATAATCCTTTAAAATATTTGCCCAAGAACAGGGTATTATTGAAACTTATTATTTGGGGTAATCTTTGTTAAGCGGATGAGTAATGATTAAATCTGCTTTTCACAGTTTGACGGTTGTTTCTTCTAGGTAATTTTATTTTGTAGCCAGCGTCTGCTCCATTTAAAAACCTGATTTGAATCTTATGATAATCTTGTCCTTTGACATGACCTCAAATTCCCAAATGCCCCAAACCCTCAATCCATCAGCCTTTCACCCTCTCCAGCTGCTTCGGTCGTTTCTGCCCGTAGAGCGGGCTCAACCTTTACATACTCTGCCATCAACTTCTTCTTTGGCATAGCTGAAATGATCATTTGCAGTTCAAATTATTGGAATATGACCTTATCCGATCCAGGCGATGTCCATAATGATGCTGAAGGAATCTTGACTTTTCACACCTTAGGAAAAAATATGGCCCAGCTCTTAAAGCAGGTCCGTTAATTTTTTAAGTACCTCCCTAATCCATTAGAATCGAAGGGCTCATTGGAAAAGATTCATCAAGGTTATCCCCTAATTTACTGTTCAGTTCAGTTTAGTTTAGTTTAGTTTAGAATAAACACCAAGACCGTGATAATTCCGGCCATCAAAGCAATCGGCTTAAGTGAGTTAATGATACTGGCTTTAAAGTAGTCTAAGGAGACCACTAAACAAAGATGGGCAGGCGACAACATTGTGCCTACCACTCCCATCACATAGCCTATGGTCACAAGATTAATATCCCCCGGTGCGATCACATTAACTATCGGAAAGGTAATTGCTACGAAACTCGTCATTTGGCCGGTGAGTAATCCCACCGTAAGGGTAATGATGGTGACTAATACCGCAGGTGAAACCCCGGACTGCCTAAGCAGATCCACAATCTCATTGACGCTCCCGGTCGCGGACAACACCTGCTGAAAAAAGAAGATAGCCAGAAGTCCCAATAATAATTTCGTGTGAAAGGACTCCTTAAACATCTCACCGATTTGGGCAGCCCGTAGGCGAAAAACAGCCACCATTACCCCCACGACCAAGGCCATTGATACTGCTGCACTGAGATGAAATCCGGTTACTAGAATTAGGTTTAACACAATAGGACCAATCGCATAAAGGATAGCCTTCACAGCTTGATAAGAATTCTTTGTCGTTTCCACTTGATCGGATTGACCTTGGGTCAGAGTGTTTTCTCTATTGTAGTTCCGGCCCGTTAGCAAAACCAGCCAACCCAGGATAGTGGCGACACATGTGTAGACAGCCAAATGTTCGATTAACACATTTAAACTAATCGCGGTAATTTCACTGGCAAGCAATAAGGCCGGCACGATTGGATTGGAAAACTCCCAAATGTGGCGAAACCAATAATTGATAGCCGTCTTCGTCTCCGCACTGAGTTGATACCAGCGGCTGGCGTTATCCACCAGGGGAGCTGAAAACAAGGCCCCGCCCACAGATGGGAGTAAACCGAGCAATGCCGGCATAAAAGCCAGTAATAAGCGATCACTGCCAAACAGTTGGCGGGTGGCGGTCATAAACCCGTCCAGACTGCCACTGGTCCGCAATTCGTATTCCAAACACATCACAAAGTACATGGCGATAATAACTTCCCAGGTACCTTGCCTCCGAAGGGTGCCAATAATCGCCGCGTACCCAACCGTCAGATCTCTGGTAGACATGATGAATAAGATGGCTGAGGCCACAAGCATTACATAGCCAATCGCAATCTTGCGCTTCAAGAGATATACCATTGATATAAGCACTAAGGTCATCTTGACTGTTACATACATTTGCCTACCCACCTAAAAATCGAAGTCCGCGGTCAGAAGTCTGAATTCCGTATGAATGTCGCATTACTGGCGTAGGAAGTCTTCTCTAGTATTCTTATCTACCCAATACTTCTTTAATGACTTCTGGAACTTCAAAAGGCAATTCCACTACCCTAGCACCCGCTTCAAGCAAAGCCTTAACTTTACCCTCATAGGTTCCCATTCCGCGTTCGATAATAGCTCCCGCATGCCCCATCCGTTTTCCAGCAGGGGCGCTCTTCCCAGCGATATATGCTACCACCGGCTTGGTCATTTCTTTAATATAAAGAGAGGCCACTTCTTCGGAGTTACCCCCGATCTCACCGATTAAAACAACCGCCTTGGTTTCTGGATCTTGCTCAAACTGTTTTAAAACGTCCACAAAGCTCAGCCCCACGACCCTATCGCCACCCACACCCACTACTGTGGACTGACCGATACCCTGGGCGGTGAGGTTGCCAACGATTTCGTAGGTCAGAGTCCCAGAGCGGGCCACAACACCCACAGATCCAGGAATAAAAAACTGATTCGGTGGAATACCCAGCTTGCATTTACCTGAGGACACGATGCCAAATGTATTCGGACCGATAACGGTAGCATTTACACGTTTTGCATAAGCCACAACTGCCATTTCATCATGGACCGGGATATGCTCAGTAACCACTACGACAACTTTTATACCTGCTTCCAGTGCTTCCAAAGCAGCATCTTTGGCAAAAGCTGCCGGTATAAAGATGACGGACGCATCGATCCGATGACTTTCACAGGCCGCGCGCACACTGTCGTAGACGGGGATACCTTCGATGGTGGTACCGCCCTTGCCCGGGGAAGTGCCGGCGACAATCTTGCTGCCGTAAGCAAGCATTTGCTTAGTGTGGAAAAGGCCCTGTTTGCCAGTAAGGCCCTGGACTAATACGTTCGTATTTTCATCGATTATTATGGCCAATTTATCTAGCCCTCCTTATCGAACTTATTCCCAAATCGAACTTCGAACTACGAATTGGCCAACTCAACGGCTTTCTTGGCAGCATCCTGCATGAAATCATAGGCCTCAATGCCAACTTCCTTCAGTATAGCTCGTCCGGCTTCTTGGTTGGTACCCACCAAGCGAATCACCACCGGAACCGGGATTCCTCTATTTTTTTTGACGGAGGCAAATGCCCTTGCAACATCATCGCAACGGGTAATGCCACCGAATATGTTGATGATGATCGACTTGGGGTTTCTAGACAAGATGAGTTCAAGAGCCTTGGCCGTGCCTTCCTCTCCCGTTCCGCCACCAGCATCAAGGAAGTTTGCCGGTTTCCCGCCGTAATAGGTGAGGGTATCCAGTGTACCCATGGTGATACCTGCACCATTGGCCATAACTCCAATATCACCGTCCAGTTCCACATAAGAAAGACCCAGGTCGTGAGCCGCTTTTTCGGCGGCGGTACGTTCTTCCACCCGAGGTAGGTCTAATTGGCGATAGAGCGCCTCGTCGTCGATCGTCACCTTAGCATCTGCAGCAATGACTTTGTCTCCACTGATCACTAACGGATTAATTTCAACCAATTCAGCATCTTTTTGGGTAAAGATTTGGTACAAGGTTTTAATGATCTTGACCAATTCCTTGCCTTGGGGGGCATTCAAAGGTATGCCCATTCTTCTGACCACATCGCGGGCGATGAATTCTTGCATACCAAGTTCTACATCGATATGTTTCTTAACAATGTGCTTTTCAGCAACTTCTTCAATATCCATACCACCGTGGGCCGATGCGATAAGCACTGGCATTTTGGTCGCTGCATCGATGGTGATGGACAAATATAGTTCTCTGTCGATCTGCAATTTTTCTTCCACAAGCAGGATATCTACCGATAGGCCCTGGATGATCATACCCAACAGTTCCTGGGCTGCGGCTCTCGCTCCTTCCGGATGATCGGCGAACTTGATACCACCAGCTTTACCCCGCTTACCGGACAGAACCTGGGACTTGATCACCACAGGGCCCCCAATTTCCGTGGCTACCTGAAACGCTTCATCCGGATTGGTAACCATTCTCCCCTTCGGCACTGGAAGGTCGAACTTGGCGAAAACTTCCTTACCCATATATTCAAACATTTTCACTACCCGAATCTCTCCCCTCGTCAGTATACCTTTATCATCTATCTATCTCGGACGCCCGACCAGCCTTCCTTTACCGATAGCATAGATATCATCAACAACCATCTGAAAAGACGGCACTCTGCCTTCTTCCTTGCCACGCTCTGCTATACGCTCCCTGTGAAAATCCAAGCTTTCCTTGCCAAGGGGCAGGTTTCCATGATCAAGTAGACGTACTGCACCGTACGAGTCACGGACTGGCAGTATTTTCCCGGCATTAAACCTGCTGGGAGCAAAAGGAATGTCTATGACCCCTGCTTCAAATCCACGTACGGTGCCCAGAGCTATATTCCCATCTCCCAATTCCAAGACCTTATTTACTATAGCCCTGGTTTCTAGTTTGATCAAATCGTTTTCCCGTAGCAGTTCCGGAGTATCGGGGAAAATTTGGTCCTTTAGCATACTCAAGACTTGTTTCGTAGCTTTTATCCCGGCAGCATTGGCCTCCTTAGTAGAAATTCCTATGGCTTCGTAGGGGGACTTTACGATTACTTTAGTAGCTTTAGCAAACGCCGCCGTAGTAGCACCCCAGGAAATGACACCAAAAGCCTGGCTTTCGTCTTGAGGAAAACCTCCCATCCACTGATGGAAGACACTGGTTAGCATAATATCCTTATAATTAAAGCGCGCTAGGTACTCTTCTCCTAACTCAATTAAGCTTCGAACTGCGGCTATATCTTGAATCAGATTCCCGCATTGCCCGTACCCTAAGGAGATATTTCTTACGCCCTGTTCGGCAGCAAGCAAAGCCTCAATAATTGCCACACTATGGGAAATACAGGGAGGGACTAACGTGCCTGTTAAAGGGCCAAACGGCTCACGATTAATTCTAACTCCATGCTCTTCGTACAAGCCAACTAAGCGGTCCACATACTGCCAGTTACTGATAGTTTCTTCTAGAGACACGTTCTTAGCGTAAGGAATATTATAAGAAATTCCGCCGCCCTCAAAATCTGTAAACCCACCGGCTAACGTAATTTCGGCCAATAAACGCGCATCAGGAGTGCCATGGCGTACTTGACAAGGTAAATTCACGGCCTCGATGACCTTACGGCAAGCCACCACTCCATAATTGATCGCCGGAAAACCAGTAAGCATGGAATGTCCAGCTATTTTACTTTCTTCAAATGCCTTTTCCACTTCTTGATAGCGGTTTTGTCTGGTCAAGGAATCGATGGTCGTAGGCAATAAATCGGCTCCACCCTCATCCTGAAGGTATTTAAGCATCTCGATATGTTCATTGATTAAAGCGACTCCAGCCCGGGGTTGAGCCAGGGTTCGTCCTTCTGCTTTAGCTTTGGCTAACACTTCCGCAAAAACTTTCTCTCTTGGCATGGCCTTATGATAGGTGACAACTTCTAATAAATTGACATCTGCCCCAGTTGGCCATTGCTTGAGAACCTCCTGTCGCTGGGCATTAAATTCATCAACTTCGAGACGTTTATTGATCATGAGGAAAAGCCCTCCCCACTATGACTTTCAATCTTTCGGACCGCCCCGCGGGCTCGCTCTCTAACATTAATCGATTCTCCGTAATCCTCGGCAACTCTTAATAATTCTTTGACAGCAGCTGATGCTCCCATTTCTCCAAGTGCTTGCGCCGCCATTTCCTTCACCCCAACAACCGGGTCTCGCAGCAATTGGATTAACGAAAAAACCGCTACTTTATTTCCAATACGCCCCAAGGCTTCACATGCTCTAGCACGGATCAAGCTGTCATTGTCAGCCAAGCATTTCATCAGAAGGTCAAAGGCAAGGGGTAAGTTGGCGAACACCTTGAGTAAGTATATATCGACCCGTCTGCTAACCTTTTTATAGATACCGCTCAGCACTTCAAAGGCCTGTTCCTGGTTTAATTCACGCAAAGTCCAATCAATCAGTCGTATTAAAACTGCCTGATTTTGACCAAGCAAAATTCCTTTGGCCAATTCAAAATCATGAATTGAAGTAGCCCTCTTCAACTGTTCCCCAAGTTTAGGGAGCAAATAACCAGCAATGGTTTGAGCGCTCTTTTCACTAAGGGTTAATTTCCCGGCTTTGTTCTTTTGAATATAATGGAGGGAAATCAGTCCATCTAGGACGCACGAAAACAGATTTACTCGTTGGTCGCCACCAGATGCCCCAATTCCGGATCCCCACCTTCCGGCAGCCTCGCTCATGGCTGAAATTAATGAGTCCCCATCCAACTCGCCTTCATGAGTATGAATAATTTCAAGCAGAGTCACCAAATCTTGAACCTGCAAAGGCATCCCCAGGTCCCAAATCACCTGCTCCAAGATTAAACGTTCCTTATATAAGGGTTCTCCAGCTACCGCAGTTTGGAATTGGTAGAGGAAACTTAGCTGTTCAAAGCCGAATTCTCTTAACTCTGGGTTCTGTTGGCATTCTAAGAGGCTTGCCCTGGTATTAGCCGTAAAAGCTTTTAGTTTTTTTAATCTGAGGACCAGTAAATCCAGATAATCTAACGGATAGCCGGTCCTTTCTGCGATATTGGGTAGGGATTCCTCACCGATCCAGAGGCGGAAAATTCGGCGCCAGGGTTCCTTAGGATCCGTAATTTGCGGACGGTTGATGATCCTTTGCGCTGGTTTTAGTAAGTCCTTGGCTAAATCCACGACGACAGCGGACGGGTTAGCAAACTGGTTTTTTAATTTCCATTGTATTATCTCGGCAAAGGTGGAATTCGTCAGTAAGTCCGCATTATTGCTAAAACAAGAGACGAGATCTGGAATGATGGTTTCATTGATGTATTTAAGAGCAAGAGGACTTCTAGGCCCGCCCCACTCCTCTAATAAAACGGCTGCTAGGCTTTCCGTTAAGCTGGTTAAATCATGCTTGGTCCAGTCCCATTTCATTAATTCCGCCACTGCTCATCACCTTCGTTTTGACTATGTCTAGTTTTTTGTTTAGCCCCAGCGTCCAAACCCATTTGCCACCCTAATTCCAGAGCTTTGATGTTTCGTTCCGCCGTCCCTTTAGGAGCCCGTTGCTGGACTGCTTGCATAACATTCTCCCAAGGAATTTCCCCACTTAAGGAAGCCACCACTCCCAAAGCCACTACATTAGCGCTTTGTTCGGAACCAAATTGAGTGCGGGCCGTTTTTGTGATCGGCAACGAATAAAAATTTCTACTGCGCGGCTTAACTTCTGTAACCTGGGAATTATCCACAATCAGGATGGCCTCTTCAGTAAGATGCAAGCCGTACTTTTTATAGGCTTCTTGACTGAGGGTTAAGACAAAGTCCGGTTTTTCGACTTTAGGGTAATAAATCGCAACGTTGCCGATGATGACTTCCGCCCGACTGGCACCTCCCCTGGCCTCGGGACCATAGCTTTGACTCTGTGCAACATTTTGGTCGGCATTAATTCCTGCCTCAGCCAACATGATCGCCGCTAAAATCAGGCCTTGTCCGCCCGTTCCGGTTAACAGAAATTCTTGCTTAGCCATTGCGACTGCCCTCCCTTAATTTCTTAATCTCTGTCTTAGTTTCTCGTATTCTTGCGTATACTCTGGTGCCTGTCGTGAGAAAATCTCGCCGATCTGGAAATCGTCCTCGCGGGCAGCCCGTTTTCCTTCTTTGAAGGCGTGTTCCTTTTGCCAGAGCAGCATATCCGCTGGGGTTTTAAATTTATTGCGACGTCCATAGGAAACAGGACACTGGGAAATGGCTTCCACGAGCGAAAAACCCGGATTGTTATAAGCATCCATGACTAATTTTGTGAGCAGTTGATTATGGTAGGCCGTGGCTCTGGCCCCATAAGTAGCACCCGCTGCTTTAACCAACTCCAGAACTTGAAAGGGTCTCTCCAAGTTGCCAAAAGGCGAGGTCGTTCCCCGTTTGTCATGAGGGGTTAAGGGAGAGGTCTGACCACCGGTCATACCGTAAATGCTATTATTTATGACTATGGCTGTTAGATCAATATTGCGCCTGGCGGCATGAATTAAATGATTACCACCAATGGCCGTTGAATCTCCATCTCCCATGATCACGAAGACATCCAACTCTGGGCGGGCCGCTTTAATTCCCGTGGCGAAGGGTAACGCTCTCCCATGGGTCGTATGGATGGTGTTAAAGTCTAAGTAGCCCGGCAGGCGAGAGGAACAGCCAATTCCAGAAACAAAGATCACCTTATTTTGGTCAAGCTGCAACGTCTTGATGGCCCGGACGATGGCTGCCGTGATGGTTCCTATCCCACACCCTGGGCACCAGATATGCGGTAACGTCTCGGTTCGGAAATATTGAGCAATATCACTAAACATTGTGAATCCCCTCCCGAATTCTGTCCAGCACTTCCTGGGGAGTGATGAGTTCTCCGTCAATGCGGTTCAGGCGCTCAACTACTTTATAGCCAAAGATTCTTTCGATTTCGCCGACCAATTGGCCGCTGTTCATTTCCACGACTAAGTACTTCCGGTCAGAATACTTCTCCAGCTGTTTTTTCGGAAAAGGCCAAATCGTGATGGGGCGAAAGAGTCCAACTTTTAGGCCAACGCTGCGGGCAATATGAACCGCCTCCAAGGCTGAACGGGCAGTACAGCCGTAAGCTACCACGATCAGTTCCGCATCGTCAAGCTGTACTTCTTCGACTAATTGGATCCGATCTAAATAAGGGTTTAGCTTCTGGGTTAAACGCTGCATAAACTTTTTTGTCACTTCCGGGTTCCCTGTAGGCAAGCCCTTTTCATTATGAGTTAACCCTGTTACATGATAGCGGTAACCGTCGCCAAAGTTCGCCATAGCGGGGATCATGCTCTCATTGTTTTCATAAGGGATATATTCACCCGGTGGTACAGCCGGCTTTTTCCGGTTAACGATGGTTAATTCTTGAGGTAGGACTACTTTTTCTCGCAAATGGCCAACCACTTCATCCATGAGCAATATGACGGGGATTCGAAACTCCTCGGCCATATTAAAGGCGATTACTGCAAGTTCATAACACTCCTGCACTGAGGATGGCGTTAAGGCGATGATCGGATGGTCGCCATGTGTGCCCCAGCGAGCTTGCATAACGTCCGCTTGGGCGGGGGACGTCGGCAGTCCAGTACTTGGTCCTCCACGTTGCACATTGACCACGACACAGGGGACTTCCGTCGCTATGGCATACCCCAGATTTTCCTGTTTGAGTGAAATTCCTGGCCCGCTGGTTGCGGTCAGGGTTTTAAGTCCGGTTAAGGAGGCCCCGATGATCGCTGCCATGCTCCCTATTTCGTCTTCCATTTGGACAAAGGTTCCCCCGATTAAAGGCAATTTCTCGGCCATTATTTCGGCTATTTCTGTGGACGGAGTGATCGGATAGCCTGCGTAAAAAAGAACCCCGGCCGCTAAGGCCCCTTCGGCTACGGCTTCATTTCCTTGCATTAATCTGGCTTTATTCATCTTTAGTCACCTCGATATTGATGGCAAAGTCTGGGCAAAGCCGTTCACAAATCTTACAGGCTATGCACTGGTCTGGCTTAGCAACCACAACCCTTCCTAATTCGTCGCTTTCCAGCACTTTTTTAGGACAAAACGCTATACATATCCCGCACTTCTTACACCAATCTTGACTGACCAAAACGGTAGCAGTCTGTATCGCTAGTACCAAAACCTAAACATCTCCTTATGCTTCAGTCAACGCTTTTTTAACGAGATCACTCACTTCCCAGGGTAGTGACGCTACATAGGCTCCGGCTGCCTTCAAGGCGACGACTTTACTGTCATAGGTTCCTTTGCCACGTTCAATGATAGCTCCGGCATGACCCATTCTCTTCCCAGGAGGAGCGCTTTTGCCTGCTAAGAAGGCGATCACTGGTTTAGTCATCGTTTTAATGAAAATCGACGCTTCTTCTTCAGCATTACCGCCGATTTCCCCCACCAAAACAACCGCTTTTGTTTCCGGATCTGCCTCGAATTGAGCCAACACATCAATAAAGGATAAACCGACGACTCGGTCTCCCCCTAACCCAACAACCGTCGACTGACCAATCCCAGCATTGGTTAACTGGGAGACAATTTCATAACTGAGAGTCCCACTCCGCGCCACGACTCCGACTGAACCGGGGATGAAAATACTGTTAGGCATAATTCCGATCTTCGATTTACCCGGTGAAATCAGACCAAAGGTGTTTGGCCCAATGATTTGTACTTGTTTCATTTCCGCAAAGGCCATAATTTCCATAGCATCATGTAAAGGCACGTGCTCAGTAATCATCACGAGAGTTTTGATTCCGCCGTCGATAGCCTCGAAAGCACAATCTTTTACTTGTTTGGCCGGTACAAAAATTACGGAAGCCTCGGCTTTTTCAGCCACCATGGCTTCTTCCACAGTGTCATAAATGGGCACACCGTGAGGGTAAGCCCTACCTTCTTTTTTCTCATCCGCAGCTTTAACCTGACCAAATTTAGGGGTGCTTGGCACCCCTAAATTTGAGTTGACTTCAATGGAGTACCTGAATAGTCATCATCAAACAACTTAATCATCATTTCCAAATAATCACCTATGGGTTTACAGCCAGTATCTTTAAAAGCACTACCATTAATCAGTTCCCAGAACAAGCGATTACCAGCGTGTATAATATGTTTTTCTAATAAATTTCTACATTCTAGAATATTTCCCTTGCGCAGTTTCTTTACCAAGTCTTGATGTTCTTTGATAGAAATCTTAACATGTGTATCCTGCTTTAATGACAGTCGGCGGAATAAATGCATTCTTGCATTAATGGTTTTCATTTGCTCAGCAATTAGCTGGTTTTCACTTGCTTCAATGATTCTGCTGTGAACTTTCCTGTTACATTCTGCAACCTTGTAATAATCTCTGCTTCTTTCTGCAGCCAAACTAATATCGACATATTCCTGTAGTTCGTCAGCAACTTGTTCATGTATACCTCGTGTCATAATAATAGAAAGAGCTAATCCCTCCAAAGAAGCCCGGACGGTATAAATCTCTCCTAAATCCTTGGGGGTAGGTTCATACACAGTTAGTATCCCGTCCTCCCCTACTAAAAGACCTTCCCTGCACAGGATTCTAACTGCCTCTCTTACAGGTGTCCTGCTTATACCCAAAAGATCGGACAATTGTTTATCCGTTAAACGCTGCCCCGGATTAAGTGTTCCATCAATAATTAGACTTTTTATTTTCTTGTAACCCATTCTAAATAAGGGAAGGGGTTTTAAAATCTTAGTTTCCATGGTTCTCCTTTAATTCCTTTCTTTGTGATAATAACTTAGTTAAGCCATATTTCTCACATAATTTATTCATTGTATTTACCACTTCTTCAAATAATATTATACCATCAGCTAAAGCCTTGTTCTTATTACGATTTTCAATCTCACCAGGAACAAAGATCTGTTCAATATTGGCAGCTTTTTTACCATTTTTAGATCGCTTAGATATTGTTTAACCTTACTGGGATATCCATATCACTCAGCCAACCCCCATATCTAGTGGTTCTTATAAAAAAACCAATTTTTTTATAAGATAGGAATCTAGGTGTTCTGCCGACACTGCGCCCTGATGCGTACCCAAGAGCCACCGCTTGAGAAGGGAGGAGACTCTGTGAGCCCTGGGCAACAGTTCGGTTGAAGCTGATTTTCCTTTACCTCGCAGCACCTTCACTTCATGTCTGTAGCCGAGATTGGACAGCCTAGCGTAACCGCTCCATCCGTCTGCACGCACGATACTACCAAGCTCGATTACGTTCTATATGAAGGGTAACGGGCTTTCCGACGAGGCGTCAAGTATGCATCGCATGCGAATGCGTCCGATGCCATTACCATTAACTTGGGCAGCGATGAACACTAATGATTTTGTTTCAGTCTGGCGTCCACGAACTGCTATTTCTTCACCACCTACAAACGTTTCGTCAACCTCAACCACGCCGCTAAGACGGTCCCGACCGGGTCTAACCATCGCTCGACGTATCTTGTGGAGCCACGTCCAAGCTGTCTGGAAGCTTTTCAGTCCCAGTTCACTACTGCCTCAGCCGTTTACAAACGGCTAGCAGTCTGCGTTAATATTATACAATGGTATAACAGCCCCACATCTACAAGAAAAACTTTATTATTAAGTAAGTGTACCCCTTCGGCATCCCCTTTACTTACACCTGAATATTTGTGCTATATCTTGAAGTATGAACTGCTCACCCTTTATTGCTTTTACCAAAGATTCCGTCACTCTCTGCTCATTTTCCTAGTCTGTCGTATCCATTCCCATTGTTGTCTTGCATTACAAAAATGCTCCTTATATCAGGGAGGACAAGTTGGGTAAAGTGCGTTTATAAACCTAATTCTGTGAGTGTTTGCTCTGTTGGAACTCCAGTTTTTATATTCCAACCTCTTAAATGGTAGTATTCATCTAACATAGAATCCAGTTCCTCAGGTCGCATATACATTCCCGCACTTGGTCCATCAGGTATTGGTTCCCTCATGAAACGATTAGGTAATGTATCATCTTTACGAATTATGCCCTC
Source organism: Desulfosporosinus burensis (assembly GCF_054657535.1). Lineage (NCBI taxonomy): Bacteria > Bacillati > Bacillota > Clostridia > Eubacteriales > Desulfitobacteriaceae > Desulfosporosinus > Desulfosporosinus burensis. The sequence continues at coordinate 163,781 of NZ_BAAHYN010000009.1, read as the reverse complement.
TCTACAGTTAAAGAGTCGTTCCAATGTGTAAATCCGATCTGCAACCCTGTTCAGTTCCTCTAAATCCATGTTAAACCCAGTTATCGCATTAATTAATTCAAGATATAGTTCGGAGAGATACTCGCCAAAAAATGGTTCTGCATGTCTACGGCATAAGATTAAACTATCTCCAATAGTTGTCATTCGCTGACTTTGTACAACGTGTTCAGGTTTTCCATGAATTACAGCACGATCTAATTTACCAGATCTTTCCGCACCAGGTCTTGTATCTTGGTGACTTCCACCACGAGACGAAACAGCATAACCAAGTCCCATACCTTTTAAGCCACGGGCAGTATGACCTGCTAATTCCAATCCCTTTACATGTATGGCAAAATCTTCACTACCTTTACCTACTTGTTTGCTAGCAGCTTTTATACCTTCGGCAAGCAGGTTGCCTACGCCTTCCCTAAATGCAATCTTCTTGATGACATCTAACAAAATATCCTCTTTTCCAAACACCACCTCGAGCCCATCAGTGTCAGATACCGTTAAGATTCCTTTTTCAAAACACTCCATCGCCCACGCAATTACCACGCCGGTACTCATAGTATCAATACCCAATTCATCTGATAGTCTGTCAGCTGCAATAATTACATTAGGATTATCTATTTCAAGGACCGAACCGTACGAATATAGTGTTTCATACTCAGGACCACGACTCATTACTCCACTATGGGGACCACTATTTGCTTTCCAAAAAATTGCTGAACAGGACATACAGCTAGAACAAGCCTTATGACCTACCCTTAAGTTTTGTTCAACCATGTAGTTACCGCTAATTTTATATGCATTTTCAAAAGTTTCTTGCTGCCAGTTTCTTGTACCAAGGATACCAAGTGAATTATTACCATCGATAGAACCTGTACTTCCCATTTTAGGTATTGACTTACTCAAAGCAGGATGTTTCATCATCTTAACAATAGAAGTAGATGTGAATGTCATAAATCTATCAGGGTAGGCAATATTTATATCTTTATCACCTCTGACTGCAATTGCTTTCAGATTTTTTGATCCAAATACTGCTCCAATCCCACCTCTACCGAATGCTCTAGTATCACATATAACTGAAGCATACTTTACCAAATTTTCACCTGCGGGACCAATACAGGCTACCTGAAATTCGGGATTATATAATAGATTTTTAATTTTCTGTTGGGTCTTTGTAGTCTCCATCCCCCATAATTCTGAAGCGTCATAAAAGCTTATTTTATCGTTTTCGATAGATATATACTTGGGTTTGTTAAGTTTGCCACTAATCACTACAGCGTCATAACCTGAGTTTTTAACTTCCGTTGCAAAGTGTCCACCCATATAACTGTCAATAAACAAACCATTTAAAGGAGACTTAGTCGTTATACAGGCAATTGCAGCACCGGGAAAAAGAGTACCATTTGCAGGACCTACAGTAATAACAATAACGTTATCTGCCTCTAAAGGATTTGTCGTTTCGTTAACAGCGTCATAGAGTAGTTTTATTCCGAAACCATTTCCACCCAAAAATTTGCGTGCCAGAAGCGGGTCAGTATATTCACTAGTGTAAGTTTCATTTGTTAAGTCTATCTTTAATATTTTGTTATAACCACAAATCATATTTATCCCCTCCTCTCTCTATTATTTGCCCCAACTCTATTCTCATCTTCGTACTTAATTGCACCGGGGACACAATATTTCACACACAACGGGTCACCATTACAAAGATCACATTTAATAGGAACTTCCAATTCCTCATGTAAAAAAATTGCTCCAAATGGACATTCCTGAGCGCATAATCCACAGCCTATACATTTAGTAGAATCAATAAGCAGAGCACCGGTCACATCATGAGTATAAAAGGCATCCGCAGGACAAACTTCAAAACATTTTGCATTCTTGCAGTGTCTACAAACTACTGGCTTATTAATTTCTCCGAGCTCACCCTGAACAACAACTTTTATAGCTGCCTTTTTTCTATTAAACTTTTCACGAAGTTTATTATATGAGCATATTGATTCACAAATCCTGCACCCACTACAAAGTTTGTTGTCGATTAGTAACTTTTTCATAACAGTTAAACTCCCTTCATTTTATCCACCAAGCGCTGGAGGCAACAAAATTATTTCGTCATTATTCATTAACAATTTTGAATATAACTTATCGCTGTTAATGATTGTTCCATTAATGGCTAATGCCATGAGAGACCAGATCTTACCTGTTTCAAAATCTATCAATTGCCCAGTTAAATCGCTACCATATTTATTTTCTAGTACATCTAATAGAACTTTAATAGATGAGCCTTCTTTTAGTGTGACGATTTCCTCTTTCACTCCTGTAATTTCCCTATATAAACCATGATACATAACCTTAACCTTCATATTCGTCTCCAATCTTGTTATTAAGAGATTGATAGATGATTAAGTAGATCTTGGGTTGGTATTCCCTTTTCTATATCCCACCCACGTGACTTATAATAATCATTTAGCATCATTTGCAACTCTTCTTTCGTAACATGCATACCCTTTCTTGGTCCATCTGGTATTGGTTCGTTAATGAATCTATAGGGTAATGTATCTTTACTCCTATCTATACCTTCCCTTACATTAAATAACCTTTCAAGGGTATATATTCTCTCGCCAACTTCCCGAATGCCGTCCATACTATAACTGAAACCAGTTGTGAGGTTTGCAATAGTTACAAAATCTTCGTTAATGAAGAATCCAAATATTGGTTCAGTATAACGACATACAATTAAGGAATCACCCACTGCGGTCATATCTTGGTTATCTTTAATCAGTTTCCCTTTCCCCTCAATTGTATATGGATCATATTTACCAGATCTCTCCAAAGTTGGTCGTGCGTCTTGATGGGTCCCCCCTCTTGTAGCTACAGCATAGCCTAAACCCATACCTTTTGCTCCTCTCGCGGTATGTCCAGATATTTCTAGACCTTTTACTGCGACACATACTTTTTGAGCTTCATCACCAAATTGATCAGCCATCCTCTGTGTTCCTTCAGCTAAAAGGTCGCCAATTCCCTCTCTATTAGCTATGGTATATAGAATCTTAACTATGTTCTCTAACTTACCAAACCTTATGCCTAATTGATTTACCATATCAGTGACATCACTAGGTAATATGTCTCTCATATGGCATTCCATAATGAATGATAATACAGCACCAACAGATATTGTATCTAACCCTAATTCATCACAAATCCGATCCCCGGCAATTATTGAGTTTATATCATCATTACCACAAAGACTTCCTAATGAGTAAACCGTTTCGAATTCGGGGCCATCCGTTACGTATTCTTGTAACAATCCTGTTCTTCCCTTAGCAATCTTGCTACACCTTATTGGACAGTGTAAACAAGCTTTAGTCTTACGGTAAATCTTCTTCCGTTTCATGTATTCACCGGAAATTTTCTCTGCGCCCTTAAAGATTTCCTGCTGCCAGTTATATGAGCCTAATATACCAAGATCATTGAATGTAATTGCTCCGACAGAAGTACCAAGATTAGGTAATACGTTTCCAGTTCCAGGGTGCTTTTTTATGCGCTCATTTAAGTTATAGACATAATCCATTAAAATTTTTGGATCCTGTACTTCAATATCTTTATTGCCACGGACAGCTATTGCTTTTAATCTCTTTGAACCCATTACAGCACCCATTCCACCCCTACCTGCGGCCCTGGTCTCTGCAATTATTCCTGCATAACGAACTAAGTTTTCACCAGCAGGCCCTATTGTAGCAATTGTAAAGCCATCGCCTACTTGTGTAAGGAGCTTTTTCTGGGTATTAAAAGTATTTTCTCCCCATAAATCAACAGCCCGTTTGAAACTAACTTTATAATTGTCAATGACTATACTAATCGGAGCTTCAGCTTGACCTTGTATAACTAAGGCATCAAATCCAGCTTTCTTCAGTTGTTCTCCCCACGTACCCCCGCAATAACTATCAAAAAAAAGTCCAGTTAAGGGAGATTTTGAAAATACTCCGAACCTAGAACTACAAGGAATTATTGTGCCAGTAGTAGGTCCTACAGCAAAAACTAATACATTATCCGGGGATAATGGGTCTATACCCGGTTTGACTAAATCAGTGATTAATTTAACCCCAAACCCATTTCCGCCTAAATATTGTTCTTTTAATAACTGAGTGGTTTCTTCAATTCTATAACTAGAATCGCTTAAATTAACATAAAGAATACTACCACCATATGCACTTTTCACTTAATCCACCCCATTCATTCATAACCTCTCAATATTCCCCGAGCCAGATGGGACATGACCTTACTAAAATCACCTAATAATTAAAAACATTCCATTCTACTCTATTCTCAGGGGCAACGACCTTTAATACTTCCGTTACTGGCAAATCTTAGGGTTTTTAAAGTGTCTTCCTGCCAATAAATGAAATTCTGGCTATAAGGGGCAGTCTCATGCGGCTGACTCGTCTACAAGTAGAACAGTGGCACATCGCTCAACAAAAATGGGTTGATTTTCATTGATGGCATTATGAAGAAATATTAAACATCAAAGGCCTTCCAATCGTGACCTGGTAAAATTTTAACTTTCATACCCCTCAATTTGTCGTAAGTTTCATAGCATTTTTCTAGATTATAGAATAGCCCTGGAGGTATTTTTTCTAACCAGTTCTCCATTATGTTTATTGCATCACCAGCAATCAGGTATTTCCCCTTTTCGGTTTCTACTAGTATTCCTTGTGAACCAGGAGAATGGCCCGGTAGCGGGATTACTTCAAGGCCATCATCAAGTTCACATCGACCTCGTACAGTTTTTATTTGTGGGTAAAATCCCATGAAGAAAGGTATTTTGGTACTTATCCAAGTCTCATAGTGCTTCCAGTCTACCGGAAATGGATCTATTGCATATCTTAGTTCATCACTCTGAACTATTACTTCCGCATTCGGAAGTTTAAGTACCCCATATGCATGATCCCAATGCAAATGAGTTAAGATGCATTTATTTATATTTCCCAGTTCAACTCCAAGTGTAGATAAGACATTTTCGAGCCTTTGACTTTTCTCTTTTTTCAAAGGGTTATGATATTTTGTTCCCCACTGTGTATCATCGCATGGCCCTGCATCAACTAATATTTTCGTCCCTCGGTCATTGGTTAAAAGCCAGCCTATACAAGGAACCTCCACTTTTTCCCTTCCACCACGACCATACGTCAAACCACTCTTAGTAACAGTTAACACACCCAAATTAAGCGGAGTTATTTTCCACATTCAGTTTCAACCTGCCTTACTATTACATCCCTAGTGCCCTAGGCACATACAGTACGATCTGGGGGAAATAGGTAATTAGGAATAGAATGCTGATTTCAACCATTACAAAGGGAAAAATTGCTTTATTTATGGTTTCTAAACTGATACGTGCAATAGGGGCAGCCACAAACAAATTCAATCCAACCGGAGGTGTTGCTAAACCTATACACAGGTTAATCACCATAATTACTCCGAAATGTAATGGATCCACCCCTATTTTTACGGCAATTGGGGCCAAAATAGGAGCAAGTAGCAATACTATAGCGTTAGTCTCCATTAACATCCCCATAATCAGCAGCAAAATATTAATTAGAAACAGGATCAAATATTTATTATCTGTGATACTCAACATGATTCCAGCCACTTGCTGAGGTATCTGATGCAGTGATAATAACCAACTAAACGGATTAGCAGCCGCTACTATTAGCATGATTACAGCAGCCATCACCCCACTACTTAATGAAGCCTCAAAAAGGTCTTTAAGACTAAGTGAGCGGTAGACAAAAAAGCCCAGTACAAGTGCATATAAAACAGCAATTGCCCCGCCTTCGGTTGGTGTAAAGATACCTCCTCTAATACCAAATAATATGATAAACGGCATAAATAAGGCTAAAGAGGAATCCTTGAGGCCATTGAAAAATTCTTGCCAGCTAAATGGGCCTTCACGCTTTGGGTAATTCTTTTTTCTACTAATAACATAGGCAGTACCCATAAGACCAACAGCTAATAATAAACCCGGAATAATTCCAGCCATAAATAATGCACCAACAGATACATTCATAAGAGAGCCATAGACAATCATAACAATACTTGGTGGAATAATAGGTCCGAGTACACCTACAGCAGCAGCCAAAGCGGCACTAAACTCAACATCATATCCTTCTTCTTTCATACTTGGAACTAACACCTTCGCCAAAGCGGCTGTATCCGCGGCCCCCGATCCACTTAAGCCAGCTAGGATTGTTCCCGAAAGTACCATAACCTGAGATAAACCGCCTCTTACACGACCAACAATTATGGATAAGAACTTTATGATACGACTAGTTATGCCTGCTCTATCCATTAGATCACCCGCCAGGAGGAAAAACACTATTGCCATTAGAGGAAATGATGCTGCTGATTGATACATCTGCTGGGCTAAAATGTCAAGGGATTCGCCCTTAGCACCTATTAATAAAAAGGTAACTGTACCAAGTATTAGGCTAAAAGAAATAGGGACCCCACCAATTAATGCGACTGCAAAAGGTACAATCAGCCATGAAACCATGATCTTTCCTCCTTTACAAATATCACCCTGAGGTCCCTCATTATCAAATTTATTATTTGGACTAGCATCAATACTCCACCTAACACTAAACTAAAACGAGGTATAAACATTGATATCCCTAAAGCATCGGATGTAACACCAAGATTTAGAGCTGCAACATTATAACCATATTTAATAATTAATAGGACAATAACTAACATAATTATTTGAATTAATAAATTAATAAACCAGATTAATCTCTTGGGAAGCATATTTATAAACATTTCAATACCAATATGTTGCTTATTCCTCAAAGCAATACTTGAACCAGTAAAGGTAATCCAAGCCATTAAAAATATATTTAATTCCTCCGGCCAGGTTAATGCTGAGTTTAATATATAACGGCAGAATATCTGTAATATTGTAGAGAAAGCCATTATCAACAAAAGAGCTATTATCAGGAATTTCGCTACTTTATTCACATATAAGCTTGTAGTGTCAACGACTCTATAAATCCGTTTAAAAATATTATCGTCTCCCTTCAAATAGGATTGTGGAGGAAAGCCCCTGAGAGCTCCTCCACAAAAAGAACTCCTTACTACTTTTGGGCATCCAATATCCTATCAATTAGTTCCCTAGGGACTTTATCATAGAATTGAGGCCAGATTGACATACCTATATCTCTCCACTTTTTAGCTTCTTCCGGGCTAGGCTTATAAGGCTGCAAACCAGCATCCACAAGCTTTTTGAATGTTTCTTGACCTTGTTCAGCATCAACTTTTGCGCCATATTCCTGAGCCTCTTTTGAAGCCTCTAATATGACTTTTTGTAATTCAGGGGTGAGTTTTTTCCACGCCTTCTGACTTATAAGAGCAACGTGAACATTTGCCATTGCATTTACTTCAGTCATATATTTTAGTGCTTCGTTGTGTTTTGCCTGATATATCCAAACTGGATGTAAGTTTTCACCATCAACTACTTTTTGTTCAAGGGCGGTGTACACATCAGGCCAGGCGATAGGGGTAGGATTTGCTCCCCACGCTTTTAGTAATGCAATTTCTATTGGAGAGGCTGTTGCACGTAATTTTAGATTTTTTAAATCATCAGGGGTTTTGACAACCTTTTTATTGTTTGTAATGATCCTAAATCCTCCACCAGTATCTATGAAAAATAGAACTTTAGCATTTATATCTTTCTCAACTTTTTGTTTAACTTCATCCCCGATAGCACCCCACCAAACTTTATGTGAGCTTTCAATACTATTGAATACATATGGCAGGTCAGCAAAAAGGAACGCACTTGTATATCCTGCCATATTGTTGCTTGCGGAAGATCCCATGTCGATGGTTCCCATTTTGACACCATCAACAGCGGTTTGGTCTCCTGCCAACGTACCGCTGTCATGAATTTCAATAATAAGCTTACCGTTTGACTTTTGTTTAACTATATCTGCGAACTTTACATAAGTAATTGCCAGGGAGTTATCTGGAGTAGCCGAATGCGCTAGTACCAGTTTAATCGGTTCATTCTTTGGCTGTTCACTTGACTTTGACTGAGAAGTCTCAGCTTTTTTAGAACCTCCACACCCAAGAGTAAACAACAACATAACCAGAATTAACAAAAGAGAAAAGATTTTAAACCTTGTTAGTTTAGTTTTCACACACAATCCCTCCCAAAAATAAATTTATTTTGTACTATTCCGTGCCTATCCCATATTTACCTTTCAATCTCACCTCCCCACTTAATATGCTTCATTAAGCAACTGAATTAAGTCTTCCAAAGTTGTCTTTCTAGGATTTAGGATCAAATAAACTGATGACTTTACGTTTTTGCAATCGAGGTCCTCACATAATCTTCTTTCTAAAGGGATAAACAAAAATTGCTCATTAGCCATTAAAAACTAAATATTTATCATCTACTTAAAAAAACTAGTAAGATTCTTCAAATAAACGTATTAAATCTTGTAGGGTTGTTTTTCTGGGATTAGGTTTAACATTACTGATTGCTACATTAGCCATACGTTCAAAAGCATCTTTTTGAACGTTGAGTTTACTAAGATTTATTTCAATATCAAGGTCATTCATTAAGTCAAATATTTCCTGGACTACTTTTTGCCCTATTTCTTTTTTACTCAAACCGATAGTAGCAAGGCCTATCACTTTTGCCAGCTCAACGAATTTGTCTGGTTGTGCTACTGAATTAAATTTCATCACATAAGGAAACACAACAGAACAAGCTAAACCATGGGCCATATCATATTCACCGCCAAGAGCTCTCCCCATTGCATGGGCATTACCTGTACCAGTATTGCTTATTCCTAATCCTGCAAACATACTCCCTAATAACATATTACCTGCAGCTTCCATATTAGATGGGTTAGCACAAAATGCCCTAATATAGTTGCTTATCAATTCAATAGCTTTCATGTTAAAGAAGTCACTTAAAGCATTAGCTCCATTTGATAAATAACTCTCTATAGCATGAATTAATGCATCCATGCTAGTGCATGCTGCAACTCTTTTAGGTAATGTTGATAACAATTCTGGGTCAAGTACAGCTAAAGATGGTATGATCTTTGTAGAACGCACAGACATTTTTATATGCTGTTCTGCATCTGTAATAGCAGCATTTGCCGTCACTTCGCTTCCTGTACCGGCAGTGGTTGGAATAGCTATTATCGGCACTGGGTTATTTTTTACTTTATCTTTTCCATTATAATCTTTTATTCTACCTGGATTAGTAAGAAGGAATCCTACACCTTTAGCCGTATCCAAGGAGCTTCCGCCACCAATTCCAATAACCGCATCAACCATTAAGTCTTTTGCTAACAATGCTGCTTTCTCGACTGTTAAATCCCTAGGGTTTGGTTCAACATCTGTGAATAGAACATAAGCAATCTTTTCGTCATCTAGAGATTTTATTAATCCATGATGTAATCCAGCATTAACAACACCAGCGTCTGAAACCACCAAAACCTTTTTAATACTCATCGTATTAAGTTCTTTTCCTACACCTTTAACAGCTCCGGGCCTAAATCTTATACTAAGTTTAGCGTCGAAGTCAAAACCTTTGTCGTAGATAAACATATTTATTACCCCTTTCATCAAACACGATATTTATTAATGACTTCCTCGTTAATCTCAACACCAATTCCAGGTTTATTTTCCAATTCAATAAATCCATCCTTAAAAGATTTAATCGGCAAAGGCGTGAGATCCCAACGAAGGGGATTTCTCTGATCTTTAGACCAATCGCTTTGCATATGTTCAAAAATAAAGCTATCCTTAAAAGCAGCTGCCAATTGTAAGGATACAGCTATACATACTGCGGATGAACTACCTGTATGAACTAAATAAGGCACATTGAAAGAACTACTGAGACCATGTATTTTTAGACACTCCGTAACTCCACCGGCTCTACAGACATTCGGTTGAATAATATCGACCTTGCCTCTGACAATTAATTCTTTTAGCCCATATCTAAGGAAATGCGCTTCACCCGCAGCAATTGGAATATCCAGACTCTCAGACAACCTCCTATAACCTTCATAGTCATCCGGTGATATAGGCTCCTCGAACCATCTAATGTTGTACTTCTCCAATTCTTTTCCGATCTTTAATGCAGTTTTGATGTCATATCCGCAGTTGGCATCAACCATAAGTGTTATATCTTCTCCAACATGCTCTCTAACTGCAGCAACTGCCATCACATCCGTCTTATAACCCTGACCTATTTTAATTTTCATTGCGGTAAAGCCCTGATCAACAAACTTCTGGGCTGTTTCCAGCATGGTTTCCATCCCTCTAAATCTAACGGAAGATGCATAAGCCCAGATTTTAGGGTTACTATTACCACCAATCAATTTATATAACGGGAGATTTAGCGCTTTCCCTTTAATATCCCATAACGCTATGTCAATTCCACTTATGGCTTCAATAAAAAATCCTTGGTAATGCCCCCTGTTCATCATCGCACCAAACATCAATTCCCAAATAAATTCAGTATCCATAGGGTCTTTGCCAATAAGTATAGGTTTTATATATTCGACAATATCTCTAGTAGATGTGGGAGAGAGCCTAACCATACACTCTCCATAGCCCGTAATACCTTCATCCGTAGATATTTTCACTAATGTAGTACGATACTCTTTAAATACTACTTTTTCTAACTCATCTGCATAAGGAATACTGATAGGTGCCTTAATTGGATTCTTTATAGGCACTACTAGGGTCATTGCTTCCACGTTCATAATCTTCATAAAAAATACCCTCCATTTCATTTTTTTAGCATGCTATATTCTAAATATTGTATTCTGCATGTTTAGGCAAATTCCTCTTCTTAAATTTATAATTTTCTGCCTTTTTTTATAAGCACATTACTACTGTTGCATTAAAAAAGTACCCGCTCGACGGCGTTTGAGACCACGTGGATCCTGAAGGACATCATCAAGCCGGATCTTGAACCAGGTCAGACGCGTCGGCCCAAGGGCTCCATTCAGACGGTGGAAATAGAGGTGCGATGGGTGTTTTATCGTCGGAGGAGTTGCTCATAACCAAGGCGTTGTTAATGCCCTGGCTAAGCAGCTAGGCTATTCCCTGCTTGTATCCCGGGAGCCGGTAATTACTGCCGCTTTGGGTGCAGCATTACTTGCTCGGGAGATCCGTAAAGAACCAACTTGGTAGGTCTAATCCCCTTGTGATTCGTAATCCAGATGAAAACAGCCTTAGAAACGCTAATAGTGGCATGGTTAAACTCATCACATGAGACTAAGGGGCATCAGTAGCGATTGCTACTGACGCCCCTTAGTCCTTATGCCATCATTTACTCTCTATAAGAACACAGGCATATTCTGTCACATGCCCTAACTCCGTTCGAGGCGACCCTTCTATAGAACATTGGGTATGTTGGTCTGTATTTAGCGCCCCAGAAGCTTCCCTTTGCCAATTGAATAAATATCATCAATAACCATCTGAAACGATGGATCCCTACCTTCCATCCTTCCTCGTTCAGCAATGCGCTCTTTGTGAAACTCTATGATTTCCTGACTAAAGGGTAAATTACCATGATCTAAGAAGCGCACAGCTCCTTGAGAATCACGGGCGGGTAGTATTTTTCCAGCATTATACCGGCTTGGCGCAAAGGGAATATCAATTAAGCCCTTCTTAAATCCCTGTACGACGCCCACAGCAATATCTCCATCCCCTAGTTCTAGTATTTTATCCACAATAGCCCTAGTTTTGGCTTTGATACCCTCTTTTTCCTGTTGCAAATCCTCTGAATCAAGCAATGCTTGACCCCGTAACATGTTAAGTACCTGCTTAGTGGCCTTAATACCGGATGCAATACCTTCTTTTGATGGAATACCTAAGGCTTCATGGGGAGTCTTAACTATAACCTTAGTCGCTTTTGCTAGGGCAGCGGCGACAGCACCCCAGGAAATAACCCCAAAAGCCTGACTTTCGTCTTGAGGAAAACCTCCCATCCACTGGTGGAAGACACTGGTCAACATAATGCCCTTATAATTAAAGCGCGCTAGGTACTCTTCTCCTAACTCAATTAAGCTTCGAACTGCGGCTATATCTTGAATCAGATTCCCACATTGCCCGTACCCTAAGGAGATATTTCTTACACCCTGTTCAGCAGCAAGCAAAGCCTCAATAATTGCGACACTATGGGAAATACAGGGAGGGACTAACGTGCCTGTTAAAGGGCCAAACGGCTCACGATTAATTCTAACTCCATGATCTTCGTACAAGCCAACTAAGCGGTCCACATACTGCCAGTTACTGATAGTTTCTTCTAGAGACACGTTCTTAGCGTAAGGAATATTATAAGAAATTCCGCCGCCCTCAAAATCTGTAAACCCACCGGCTAACGTAATTTCGGCCAATAAACGCGCATCAGGAGTGCCATGGCGTACTTGACAAGGTAAATTCACGGACTCGATGACTTTACGGCAAGCCACCACTCCATAATTGATCGCCGGAAAACCATTGAGAATAGAACGACCGGCTATTTTACCTTCTTCGATCGCCTTTTCCGCTTCCTGATAGCGGTTTTGTCTGGTCAAGGAATCAATGGTCGTCGGCAATAAATCGGCTCCACCCTCATCCTGAAGGTATTTAAGCATCTCGATATGTTCATTGAAAAGCGACTCCAGCCCGGGGTTGAGCCATGGTATCCTTGCAGTAACCAATGTTTTCCCAAAGTTGTTTGTTTTCTTGTATAGTTCCTTAGATCATTTCGTCCAAAGTATTCTTAATTTCTAAAAGGAAACCTTCTGTGCTGACTTCTTGCTTAGCGGCGAGGTCGGATATCTGTGCTAAATCCCTCGGCATGACTCCATTTTCAATAGTTTTAATCGAGGCTTTTTCTAATTTATCCGCTAAATCCACGAGCTCTTGGATTCCATCCATTTCTCCACGTTTTCTCAAGGCTCCGGTCCAAGCAAAGAGGGTTGCCATAGAATTTGTCGAGGTTTCTTCCCCTTTAAGATGTTTATAATAATGCCGTGTGACGGTGCCGTGAGCAGCCTCAAATTCATAGCAACCATTGGGAGAAACCAACACAGACGTCATCATCGCTAGGCTACCAAAGGCAGTTGCCACCATGTCAGACATCACATCACCGTCATAGTTTTTACAAGCCCATATCATTCCACCTTCGGAACGCATAACGCGAGCCACTGCGTCATCAATTAATGTGTAAAAGTATTCAATCTGGGCCGCTTCAAATATTCCTCTGTAATCCTTTTCATAGATGTCTTGGAAAATATCCTTGAAGGTATGGTCATATATTTTTGAGATTGTATCCTTTGTGGAAAACCATAAATCTTGTTTCAGGTCTAGTGCGTAGTTGAAGCAAGAGCGGGCAAAGCTTTCAATCGATCCATCGAGATTATGCATCCCCATAATAACGCCCTTATCTTGAAAATCATGGATGATTTGACGTGATTGATCCCCGTTTTTGCTGGTAAAAACCAGTTCAGCAGTTCCAGGACCTTGAACTTGATACTCTACATTCTTATAAATATCTCCATACGCATGACGTGCAATGGTAATCGGCTTTTTCCAGGGGATTACTAAAGGTTTTATACCTTTAACAATGATGGGAGTGCGGAAGACTGTCCCGTCGAGAATGGCGCGGATGGTTCCATTCGGACTTTTCCACATTTGCTTTAAGTGATACTCTTCAACCCTCTGGGCATTTGGAGTAATCGTAGCGCATTTTACAGCGACACCATATTTTTTCGTAGCCATGGCAGCATCCACTGTAATTTTGTCTTCCGTTTCATCCCTTTTTGCTAATCCCAGATCGTAATAGTCTGTTTTTAAATCAATATAAGGTTTCAATAAATTATCTTTAATCAATTGCCAAATGATTCTAGTCATTTCGTCTCCGTCCATTTCAACTAAAGGAACGTTCATTTGGATTTTTTTCATTATTTTTTCCTCCTCAAGATTAGACCCTCTGTGGTTATTCAGAAATGGCGAGTACCTAATTTATCCCGTTTTCAAGGTCCCCACTTCTTCACTAATTCTGCTGCTTCGTCCAATTTAAGGTTCCACCCGCTGAAAGAATGCCTCTTTGTCGCTCGGATAGCTTAAGAGTGACTTGGTATTCCTTACCGTTGTTAAGGTTTTTTACGGTTAAGGTTTCGGCACCACTCTCTACGGCTTGCTTAATGTTTTCGATTTTTAGTCGTTCTCCTTGGGAAATCTCGTCATACTCTTGTGGGTGCTTAAAGACAAACGGGACAATTCCGAAGTTCACTAGATTATCATGATGAATTCGAGCAATCGACTTGGCTAAGACCGCTTTAACTTTAAGGAACATAGGAGCTAAGGCGGCGTGTTCTCGGCTGGAACCCTGTCCATAATTCTCCCCTCCAAGGATTAGTCCACCCTCTTTCGCTAGGGCACGTTTAGGGAATTCCGGGTCAAGGGGTTCGAAAACATGCTCGGCCATAGCAGGAATATTGGAACGCAAGGGGAGTATTTTGGCTCCTGCAGGCATGATATGATCTGTCGTAATGTCGTCACCGACTTTAATCAGTACTTCACCTTCAAGGGAATTCGGTAGTTCAGCCTGAGTTGGCAGGGCTTTGATATTAGGTCCGCGCCGAACTTCACCTTGCTCATCACCTGATTTTGGTACTATGATCATGCTGTCATCGACGGCAAATGCTCTGGGTTGTTGGACGAGGAGGGCTTCTCCTAGACTGCGAGGATCGACAAGTTGCCCTGCAATTGCGCTTGCTGCTGCAGTCTCTGGGCTAACCAAATAAACTTCAGCATCTTTTGTACCTGAGCGCCCCTTAAAGTTGCGGTTCACAGTTCTTAAAGAAATGCCCTTCGATTGCGGCGACTGTCCCATTCCAATACACGGACCACAGGCACATTCCAAGACACGAGCACCTGCTTCGATAATGTCGGTAAGTCCCCCTTCTTGGGCCAGCATTTTAAACACTTGTCTTGATCCACAGGCTAGGACGAGGTTAACGTCTGGATGAACCTTCTTTCCTTTAAGTAATTGGGCAACTTTAGTGAGATCTATATACGATGAATTTGTACAACTTCCAATCATGACTTGGTCAACTTTCATCCCCGCTATTTCCTCTACAGAAACTATATTATCCGGACTGTGAGGGCAGGCCACCATGGGTTGCAGATCATTAAGCTTTATTTCCATGACTTCGTCATAGTCAGCATCAAGGTCAGCAGCTAACGCACGCCATACCTCTGATCTCGCCTGGGCTTGAAAAAACGCCTTGGTTATTTCGTCACTAGGAAAAATTGAAGAGGTTGCACCAGTTTCTGCTCCCATGTTGGTAATAGTTGCTCGTTCCGGGACACTCAAATATTGCAGCCCTTCACCGGAATACTCCAGGATAGATTTTATCCCGCCTTTGACAGAAAGTCGTTTCAGAACTTCTAAGACGATATCTTTAGCGGTAACCCAAGGCGCAGGTGCCCCGATTAACTGAACGTTAATGATCCGGGGCATTGTAAGATAAAACGGGCCACCACCCATAGCTACTGCGATATCAAGTCCCCCAGCTCCGATCGCCAACGAACCTAACCCTCCACTCGTGGGAGTATGGCTGTCTGCTCCTAAAAGGGTTTTACCCGGGATTGAAAAACGTTCTAATTGTACCTGGTGACAGATTCCGTTACCTGGTCTGGAGAAATATACCCCGCTGTTTGAGGCCATATCTTGCAAAAAACGATGATCATCAGGGCTTTCAAATCCGGTTTGTAACGTATTGTGGTCCACATACACGACACTACACTCTGTCTTAACTCGAGGGATTCCAATGGCCTCGAATTGTAGAAAAGCCATGGTTCCCGTGGCATCTTGGACGAGAGTTTGGTCAATTTTTAGACCGATTTCTTCCCCGGCTGTCATGACTCCGTCCACTAGATGATCTTTAATGATTTTCGCAGCTAAACTCAGTCCCATAGGTTTCCCTCCCACAATTTAGGTCTTCAATCTTAACTTTTCAACAACATGGGCGGTATTTCATGCAAAGAAGCTGAAGAGCCTTCTTGTTGATCTTGACTTGTCTGTTCATCTAAAATGAGTGAATCTCTAAAGATGTGTCTAAACCTCTTGACAATACGCATGAAGAATTTTCGACCAAAGTGATACGCGAAGCTAATATCAATAGTATAGGCAGTGATGACGTGAATCCAGATGATTAGGTTCAAGGTAGTCGTGGATAAAGTATCTGCCCAGATCCAACGTATAGTCCCTGAAATTCCCAAGACAAGCATTGTGCCTAAGACAACGAGGTACCAGATTTTTTGCCCACTGTTATACTCTCCTTGAAAGGGTCGTTTTCCTTTACTAAATAGGGCTTTGATGGCCTCTTTCCACCAAGTAACGTCATGCGTACCAAGGGAAAGAATACTTTTCATCGTTCGCTTAAAGTGGCACTTGTCGAAGTAATAAAAGAGAACTGGAACAAGCAACCACATAATTGCCCCTATTTTGTGGGCGACACTATCGAAATTGATTAAGAAGTCTGACCCATCCCCTCGAAAGTGGTTAAGAAAGATTCCCGTTCCTGCAGTGAGAAGATAAGCAACGGCTAGCCAAGCATGGACAAATTTTTCCGTAATACGATGCTTGGCCGCCAATAATTTTAAGGGACGATCTACTTGAGGGCAAACTTTGATACAGGAGTAACATCTTAAACAACTATCTTCTACGACAGTTTCAAGATGAAGAGATGTCCGCTGCACTTGCAATTCGATTTTATCCTGCTCTCTCAACACAACGGGGCAGGCATCCACACAGTTTCCGCAGGCTAAGCAAACCTTTTGACCCACCGCTTGCTCTGAGTTTTCTAATAAATTGTTGGGGGACACCCCACCTGATAGAAGTCGAAACATCCCCACGGGTGATGACGGGGTATCCAGTATTTTGGTGATCATTTCCCGATTCTGAGGAAAAGAATTTAATCCAGGCATGTTTTCACCCCTCTTAGTTATAGCGTCGTTGCTTCACTTCGTCCCGAATGTAGTCGGGTAGCAGTAAAGGTGACTGAAGATTATTGGAGATCCCAGCTAGATCGAGTTGATGATGGTATGCCCTTACATGTTGAAGGGTTAAGGTCCCGATTTTAGCCGTTTGGAGATAGTCCACAGCGTCCTTGCCACTTATCCGGCCGAAAACGAAAATATCTAATAAGGAATTACCGCCTAGTCGATTACGTCCCTGAACCCCCCCTGAACATTCTCCAGCTGCGTATAAACCTGGCACACTAGTTCTACTTTGGGGATTGATTTCGACGCCACCGTTTTGGTAGTGTTGGGTTGGAAAAACTAAAATGGGTTCTTTTCGAACATCGATCCCGTATTGATGGAAGCGATGAACGATCCCAGCAAACATGCGATCGAGCTTTCCTACATCTCCACGAATGTTGATCAAAGGAGTGTCCAACCATACTCCTTCTCCTTTAGCAGGAGGCTTCACGCCATTCCCACGATCCAGAACTTCCCTTAAGATGGCAGAAGAGACTGTATCTCTTGTTTCTAGCTCATTGATAAAACGCTCTCCATTTTTATTGACCAAATGTGCTCCGTTTCCGCGGCAGGCTTCGGTGATTAATTGACCGAGCATTTGATCTGGCCACATTGCTCCAGTCGGGTGAAATTGAATGGCATCCATGTGGAGAAGATTTGCTCCAGCACGGTAAGCCATGACCAGCCCGTCGGCGGTTGCCCCATAATGATTAGTGGTCGGGAAACCATTGGGGTGGAGACGCCCGATCCCTCCTGTGGCCAGAATGACAGCCTTCGCTCGGACGATGACATAGGTCTCTGTCTCTAAGTTAAACAACACTGCCCCGGCACACTGCCCTTTTTCATCAAGCAGAATCTCGACCGCGGGACTAAATTCAAGGATTGGTATTTCTTTGTTGTATAATTCATCTCTCACAACGCGTAGGAATTCCATCCCACTTAAATCTTTACAAGAATGCACTCTTTTGCGCTGATGTCCTCCAGCGAACGATACGACGAGATCCCCATTGGCATGTGTATCGAACATACAACCTAAGTCTTTAAGCCATTCAACCGTATAGGGGGCGTCATGAACTAAAACTTCAACCAGATCACGTTTGTTTTGGAAACGTCCACCACCAATGGTATCCATAAAGTGACGTTCCAGTGTGTCATTGGCCTGTGTTGCAGCGGCTATCCCACCTTCAGCCATGATGGTATTAGAATCACCAAGCCGCAACTTAGTAACGAGCAGTACTTTGGCATTATTCTCATGGGCTACAAGTGCTGCACTAATTCCTCCTCCGCCGCCTCCAATCACGAGCACATCAACCTCAAAATCGATTTGAGTTAAGTCAACTCGATCTGGATCAATCCGGCTTCTAGCCTCTAATAAATCCACTAAATTATTGGTTAATTTTTCTCCTTGATTTGCTCCAACGCGCACTTCCTTAATGCTATCAACCCGATAATCTGGATGGCAGGCCTTCAACAGTTGTTCTCTTTCTGCAAAACTAAGACGGGGAATTTCCTGTGTTAAACGCAACCTACGAGTATGTTCTAATTTCTTGATCGATTCTTGCATACTTGCTGGATAGCCTGACATAATTACCCCTCCTAGATTTTTTCAAAGTCTCGTTCATCGTACATTTTTCGTAACTTTGCCTCATCTAATTTAGCAAAATCACTCAATGCGGTATTAAATTTCCCAGACCTGATTTCTTGGTTGCGGTTCAGCAATTGTTGGGGTTTGGGGCGAACGACCTTCGAATAGTACCTGCGCACAAAAAGCGCGATGTTATGGGGGACCAACTCTCCAGTACATCTTGAGGCACATAACCCACACATGATGCAATCAAAGGACAATTCAGCCGCCTTTTCCCAATCCCCTCTAAGAGCCGCAGCCACATAATCAATCGGGCGGAGATTGTTCGGACAGGCTTTGGCACAAGCACCGCAGCCTACGCATTTTGTAATTTCCGGAAATATATCCAGCAGGGCTTGAACGGGATTTCCCACGTTCTCCAGGTCATAAATCTTTTTCGGATTTGGGAAGAACGGGATTTGCATGAGATGCATCGTAGGAGTAATCCTAGTCTGACAGGCCAGGCCGACCATTAATTTATGTTGACCAGGTAAACGATAGACCGTGGAACAGGCCCCGCAAAATCCACCCCGGCAACCACACCCTCGGACATATTTGTAACCCACCCATTCCATAGCCGTCATGATGGTATGCCCTTCAGGAACTTGATAATGTTTTCCCATGACGTAAATAGGGACTAACTGTTCATCCATTGTCTCTGCCTCCTATATAAATAGCTCACTAACTTGGCCAATAGATTTCCCTGGGCACATAAATATACCCTTCCATAATTCGGCGAGCCGTACGGTTAACCGCTGCCTTTTCTAACTCTGGTAAACCATCCTCTGTTCTTCTGAATGTGATCTCGAAATCCAACGTTCCAGAGGGATGACCCAGTCGAACGGTATTTCCTTGACTTGCTACTGTACTAAAAATTTCATTGACTACGGTTCCTTCCAGTTTGGCTGCGGTCGCAGTACAGATCCCCCCTGTAACGGCGAAGGCTTTATGCATCTTTTGCATGGACATCGTACGAGCGACAAGGTCTATGGCTTCCTTGCCAACCTGCCGACCATCACTGGTCTTGTAATCCGTCGGAGGTGCCACGAAGACAATCTTCGGAACTGCTGGGCTTTTATCGGTCGCTTCTTGCCTGGTTGCTAAACCTAAGATTTCTGCTGCAATACTGCGAATCTCTTCAATTCTTTGGAGCAAACTAGGATTTGAGTTCACTGCATCCGGCATTTCAGTTCCAGTCAGCCCAAGATCCGAGGCTTTGACAAAGACTGCGGGATTCGCTGCATCGACTAAGGAAACGGTAAGCAGAGTTCCATCTGCTAGCAAGATTTCATCCTTGAGATTCCCAGTGGGTAGGAGTTTTCCAGTCACTGCTCCACCCGAATCGAGGAAGTTCAAGATGATTTTAGCACCTGTACCCGGTACTCCATTTATGGCATAGTCCCCTTCACTGAGGGCTTTTCCCGCATGTACTGGGACTTCAGCCACTATCATCTTTTGCGTATTAGTGTTAAAAATCCGAACATAGGTTATAGGTTCTACCGCTTTGACCAGTCCTTCGTCCACTGCAAAAGGTCCGACCCCAGAAGAAATATTGCCACAATTCCCAACATAGTCAATCAAAGGCTTTGTGATACTTACTTGTCCAAAGGTGTAATCAATGTCAGCATCCTCACGCTCCGCAGGACCAATGATGGCAACCTTACTTGTCAGAGAATCTGCACCACCTAAGCCGTTGATTTGACGAGCATCAGGACTACCATAAATCGATAAAATGACTTGGTCTCTTATGTTTGGCTCCTTAGGTAAGTCATTTTCCAAGAGATAGACGCCCCTGCTGGTTCCTCCACGATAAATGACCCCGCGAACCTTTTCACTTTCCCACAACTTAAAATCCCTCCCATAAACTGAATTTTCAAAAAGATAAAGCAGCCATTGTATTCATCAATACAACTGGCTGCTTTATCTACTCGCACTCATCCGGTCTCCCTAGATGGGTGTAGATAAACAGTTGTGCTCAGAACTATCTACTCTAAACAGAGGGAATGATAGTCCTTCCATAATATAATCTTGGAATCTGAATAATAGTTTTAGGGTAAAAACTTTATCCAAGCTAAGAATTTCATTTCTTGTAAGTAAGAATTAAACTTTCTAGTCCATTTTATTGGGTAGGTAGAGAGAAATTTCAGGGAACACAACCAATACAATAAGCACAGCAATCATAACTAGGAGGAAGGGTATAACCCCTCGCACTGCTTCTTCAAGTTTGGATTTACCGACAGCCGAGACAACAAACAAGTTCAAACCGACTGGGGGGGTAATCATAGCCAGTTCCATGTTAACAACCATAACGACCGCAAAATGAATCATGCTAATACCCAAGTGATTAACAATGGGAATAAGAACGGGCAAGGTAATCAGCACAATAGAAACTGCTTCCAAGAAGGTCCCCATCACAAAGAACATCGTCTGCACTACGATCCAGAATACCACGATTCCCAAACTGTTTTCCGCTACCCACTGGGCAATTTTCATGGGAATTTGCTCACTGGTCAAGTACATGGCAAAGGTCATGGCTGCCGGAATAATAAGAAAGATCATTGAGCTGATTCCGATCGCCTCTCGCATAATCGCCCGGAACTTTTTTAACGTCATTTCTTTATAGATGAAAATTGTAACGAAGAGAGCGTAAAAGATCGAGATGATCGCGGCTTCTGTCGGAGTAGCGATTCCACCATAGATACTTCCTAAGATGATCCCTGGGAGTAGAAAGCCTGGAATTGCTTTTTTGGAAGCAATCCAGCGTTCACTCCAGCTGGCTTTTTCCTCAGTGGGAAAGCCTTTAACTCTGGCGAAGATGATCGCCGTTACCATAAGGCATCCTCCTAAAAATATTCCAGGCAATACACCAGCCATAAAGAGTTTCCCGATGGATTCCCCTGTCGTCACGCCGATAAGTACGAAGGTGATGCTGGGGGGAATGAGGATCCCCAGTGTCCCTGAGGCTGCTACGAGCCCCATCGCATATTTCTTATCGAAGCCGGAGTTAATCATGGCGGGGATGAGAATTCCACCGACTGCCGCAGCCGTAGCAGGGCTTGATCCTGAGATCGCAGCAAAGATCATACAGGCCAGTACGGTAACAACGGATAGCCCACCCCGCACATGACCCACCCAAGTGCGCAAGGCATCAATCAAGTATTTGGAAATTCCACCATATGACATCACTGAACCCGCAAGCACGAACCCCGGAATAGCCATGAGGGGGGAATTCTCCAAAGAAGAAAACATCTTATGGGCGATCATATACATGGTGAAATCCGTAGTCGTTCCTACAATTAAGACGCTTGAAATTGCTAGGGCAAGCGCGACGGGTACTTCTAGTAGAAATAAACCAATGAAGAGACTAAAGAGAACTACTGTAGTCATGAATGCCCGCTCCCCCCCATCTCAATATCCTTAAGCCTTTTGTCGATCCATTCCGACCCCTTATCTTTTAGGAGAAAGCGAAGATCTAAAATATAGCGTAGTCCGAGCATCAACGCAGCAACAGGTACGAAAAAGTAAGCAATCCACAAGGGTAGCTGGATATTTATTGAGACTTGATGAGACACAAGGTACTTCATTTCCAACAATAATCCTAAGTAGGCTAAGAAAAGACAAAAGAGAAAACTTAAGGTTCGAGAGAAAATACTTATCCGTCGTTGAACCCTAACTGGAAACTTGTCATAAAGTATAGTCACTCTAATGTGGCGTCCGTCGCGTTGCGCAATACTCCAACCAAGGATGGCTCCCCAAACCAAAACGTACGTTGAAACCTCATCAACCCAGAAAACGGGGGTTTTGAAGATATAACGCATAATTACGCCGTAGAAAATGAGCGTTACACCCGTTAAGAAAAACACTCCAGAGAATATGTCTTCGAATAATTCATACTTGGCTGGAAGATCCTTCATTCTATACCTCCTCAGCGACTAGCCCTTGTTTAGGAAAACGTAAATTCTTCTTAAACTTTACAATTTGTTCGCTTTCTTTGCTGCATCAAACACATCTTTACCCATAATCGGTTCGAATTTATCCCAAATGGGTTTTACTGCTTGCATGTATAGTTCTCTGTCTTGAGGGGTAGCCTCATAAACTTTAATCGCCTTCTTAAGCTTTTCCAGTCCTGATTTATCTTGTTTATCCGAAAGTTCACGTTCATAATTTGAGGCATCTTTAATGGCTTGAGTTACAACTTGTTGTAAATCGGCTGGAAGCCCATCGTAGAAGGATTTGTTCATGAGTACGATATAGGAGAGACTGTTAAGGTTGACCACGGTCAGATTCTTTAGAACTTCGGCATATTTCTCATTCTCAATGTTATCAAACGTGGCTATGGTTCCGTCGACGACCTTTTGTTGTAAAGCGGTGTAGGTCTCACCGAAAGGAATAACCGACGATCCAGCCTTAAGCGCTAGGCATGTATCAACTAGCACGCCACCACTTGGGATGCGGAATTTCAAACCTTCAAAGTCTGCCGGAACTTTCAGCTCTTTTTTACTGTTCATAAACTGACGCATGCCATTCGGCCACGATGTTAGGCCTAAGATCCCTTTCGCTTCCAAACCCTTCATTAAACTCTTACCCGTTTCTCCATCCCAAAAACGAGATTCAGCTGCGTTGTCATCAAAGAGAAACGGAACATCTCCGATTTGAAACCGCTTATCGAAAGCCACCAATTTACCCGCTGAAGGAGCAATGAATTGAACGTTATTGGCTTGTAGAGCCTCCATTTCATCTTTATCGCCAAATAATTGACTAGAAGGGTATACTTTTATTTCTAAGCGTCCTTGAGAACGTTCATTTACGAGCTGAGCAAATTTTATAACTGCCTGTCCTTTAGGGGTCTGTTCAGCCACTACGTGAGTGAATTTTGCCGAAATTTTCTCAACTTTCTTTTCCTGTTCACCAGTTTTTGTCGGTGTCGTTCCACACCCTGACAGGGATAATCCGACTGTTAGAATGAGCAATAAATACAATCCCTTTTTGATACCTTTTCTCATCTTTTATCCTCCTTTAATTCTAGTGAATACATTAACTAGAGAAATAACAAAATCCATTAAGTTTTGATCCTCCTCCACCTCCCATTGGTAAGAATAAATAAAAGAACCGGAACGCACGTTTAAAAACGCGCAACCGGTTCTTTCTTCTACGCTTAACGCTCGATCTCTCGAGCGAATGTAGTCAATACAGTTGCTATCAGCCTATTGCTCTTGAATGAATGAGCTAGCTAAGTCTGGTCTACTTCAGTATATATTATTTGAATTGTGGAGTCAATTTTAAATTTTCAGATTAGTGAAATTCGATCATAGGTTGGCAAAGTACAAACGAAGGTGTGCTCTAAATACACGCCCATCTTAGCTAATGCGATTTGATCCGTAACACAAAGATTTGGGCCAAATTGGACGGTAGACACGTGTGTAGCAATGATTCGTTGAATACCGACTCTTTTAGCTTCTGTGACCAAAACGAAAATTTCGTCCCTCGAGATGTGCCCAGTAGCCAAAGTAAGATCATATTGACTCATGATTTGCAAGATTTCTTTGACAGAATTATGCAATTGACCTTGATAATCTGTGATCTCAACTCCACCGGGTTGCCCCGTATTTATATGATCTTGTCTCGATGAAAACGTCGGCATCCAAACAATTTTGGCCCCAAGTCTGGCTGCAGCAGTGACCGCCGCAGGATTTAATCCACCTCTGATGTCTTCAGGTCGTTCCACCAAGATCCCTTCCACCCCACAGGCATTGGCTAAGGCCACGAAGTCAGGATTATAGGGTTCTCCCGTTTTATCAATTTTGAAGCTCGTTCCTAGCTCACGTCCCCCCAAGGAAAATACTTGAATATCCCTAATCGCAGAATAGGCAAAATTGTTCCAGACGATCCAAACCACAGGAATATCATATTCGACAGCGGTGCACAGAATATGTGGCGTCATCATAAATCCACCATCCCCGCAAATACAAACACAGATTTTGTCCGGTGCAGCTAGCTTTGCCCCAAGGACTCCGCATGGACCAAATCCCATTCCCGCAAATCCCCAATTGTTCAGGAAGGTTTGGGGCTTATAAACCTTGAAGTGTTGTATGAGCCAATTATGATGAACCCCGACATCTGCTAATACGATAGCATCCTCTGGGAGTTCTGTTCGGATATCATGAACTAATCGTTCAGGACGAATTGGCCGAATTACCGAAGGAAATCTGCCTGAAAATGCCGCCCAGCTTCCTGAAAGGGGCCACGATTAAACTGGGCAGTATCGACGTTTCCGGTAATTGCCAGAAACGCACAAGAATCTACAAAAGCTGCTTCTGTAGCCATTAATATGTTTGCAGAACCTGGTCCACAGGAAGTAAGAGTTGCCAATGGTTTGTGGGCAACCATAAAATAGGCATTTGCCATATGCCCGGCAGCTTGTTCGTGTCGAACACTAAGATACTTAATTTCTTCCTGTCTTTCGTAGAGTGCATCTAATACCTGAACGGTTCCATGACCGCACTCCCCAATAACATAAGGGACTTTCTCTTTAATGAGGTAATCGACAATCATTTGTCCCCCAGTCATAACTTTCTTCGTATCCGAACTCATATTTTGACTCCTCTCTTCTTGTTAAGAACTATTTAATCACATGAAAATCCCTAACGCATTAAAACTCTAGAAGGTTTGATTGACTCTAGACACACTTGCAGCAGTGTTAAAAACATCGAAGGTTATTTGTGAATTAATTGTATTTGAGAGGTGTTAGCTAAAAATAAAAAAACCGGTGCACGTTAAAAAACGTGCAACCGGTTTATTCTACTACGCAAAGACCCGATCTCTCGGGGATTGTAGTTGATACAGTTGCTACCAGCTTATAGCCGAGGAAGATATCGCTATAGCCTGACTGTATTTCTATAATATATTATAGATAATATATAGTCAATTATAAATTTTCTGATTATTTAAAGGAATTCCTCTAAATTTTCTCCTTTTGAAAAATGCCTCAACACTTTATTCGATTATCTGGAATTAAACGAGTATTCATTTTGACAACGTCAGATAAATACGATGTAGATCTTTTAAGGCTGCTATTATTGCATTCTGAGCAGCACCATGATAAACACTCTTAATTTCTGTATACACACCCTCAAGCCCGTCGTTTAAGGAACTACCCACCAAGATCTGGGCCAAGAAATCTTGAGCCTGCTGAGTAACCAGGGTACAAGAAACTTTGACGATCACCCCATACTTCTTGTCTACCTCAGTTACAATAGCAAAAGTTCCAAATAGGCTTTTAGCAGCCATACCCTGTGGTAAATTAGAATGTCCGACAATCATGATTGTTTTTTGCTTCGTCATAGTCTGCACCTCCTCTGCCAATAAATCTTTACACTGGATTAACCTTAAAGATTAGTTTGCATAGCAAATTAATATACTGTTTCGACATTCCTGTATAAAAACCTTTAAATTCGAGATAGGAGCTGAACATCCCCAAATATACAAAAAGCATTCCTAAGTATTCTGTCAGAGGAAGAACAGCTGAGCTGCGTCAAAAGAAGGGGGAAAAACAAGGGGACAGGCACTCTGTTTCACTTACCTGCGTGCCCTTACAAGACTAATAGCTAAATACAGCCAAGCCAGGTGCACAATTAGTGCTTGACCCAAAGTAGTAAGATTCTCAGAATGTCTGACTAGCTGAGAAGTCCAGTAAAACGGTATGAACGCTGAGATATCACTTAGCCATTTTAAATCTAATAAATCAGCCAGTGCAGCGAAAACAAAGATATTAAGGCCTTTGGAATAGGTCAATCCTTGAACCTTGTTGTCGGCTAGGGAAAACATAATCAGAGAGACCACTACACTTTGCACACCACTCAATAAAGCAATGAAGAATACTTGGATCACGGACAGCTCGACAATTGCTAAGCTGAAGCAACTCAATATCGTATAGGGGATACATAAAGCAAATGGAATCAATAATCGGTTGGCAATATAACCCTACCCTTTCAGAAGCCCGATCAAAACTCTTTGGATGGTTGTTTTGCCTGACCCACTGGGACCGAGGAAACCGAAAACTTCCCCAGGGTGGATCCTGAAATCGATGCCTTTGAGTGTGTTTCCCTTGGCCCCACGATACTTATATGCCAAATTTTCGACTCTTAACATCCTGCTTCCCTCCTAAAATAATCATGCGCTCATTATTAAACTATTAAATTTCCGAATCTAGGACTAATTAATTCTATAAGGGGTCGCGTCTTACTATCACGGCATCTTGCCATCCATGGCGATGCTCTAATCTCGAACATCCCTTGAGTCATGGCGGTGTTCTAACCTAGAATGTCCGTGTTCGAGTCATGGCAGTTGTTCAAATCTCAAACAACTCTGTTCGAGTTAATAATCTGCGAGAGCTCCAAACTCAGCTTCTCTTCGTCATGCCCATTATCCCGAGGATATAAAATAGGAACAAGTCGGCCATCATATCAAGCCGCTCATTTTCATCGGAAATGTTACGAAGTATCGTGATGATGCCATCGATAATTTGTACCGAAATAAGCTCAACAAATTTAGTGGAAAAAAGCATCCCAGGATTTTCATACTGCTCAAAGTGCTCAAAGAAGTGGGCGCTGAGGAACTTTACAAATTCCCCCTTTGTATGTTCATAGTTCGTTCCTGCGCTCATATCTAACATAATTAAAAATCGGTTTGTAAAGATAGGCTTTAATTCTGTTAAAAAACTGCGTAAAGATTCTTTCCACACGGCAAGATCAACTGATTCACTGACGTCTGCCATAAGTTCACCATCATAGTGGTTGTTAAGCATATAGATAAAGGCAACATGTTCGTGTTTTACAAGATCATCAAACAAGGCTTCTTTGCTGTCAAAGTAATGATACAAGTTGCCTATTGTCATACCTGCTCGTTTAGCTATCTGACGTAAGGAAGCGTTACGATAGCCTTTCTCAAAAAACTCTTTTTCGGATTCGACTAAAATATTTTCGCGCAACTCATCTTTTTTATATTGCATTAGTAATCACCTGCTTATTATTATAGTAATCGATTTGTTTATTTTTGTAAACTCAATAATACTATATTAACTCCCATTTCACATCATTATGAAATGGGGGATGGAGTCTCCCCAGTTAAGTTTATTCCCTTTTTTGCTAACCCATTCCCAACGATCTGAGCCCCTTCATTTTGCGAGTTTCCCTCCTCAATCACCTTCAGTAGTTCCAGACCTTCAACCGCTGTCAGTTTACCTTCTTGAATCATCTCAAGAATTTTGATTTTTTCACTGCCCATTTCCCATACTCCTTTCCTGTCTTTTGGTAGGTCCCTTCACGTCATCACAGCTTCTTGGCATCACGGCATCAAACCATACATGGCTATACTCTAGTCTCGAACGTCCTGTTCGAGTCTTAGCTACTGGGACACTAGGCCATCCTTAGCCCGCGCCCTAACAACTCTTAATTTAACTTTTATCTTTGGATACTTATTCTTAATTCTTAATCCTGTTTCCTCATTTGACGAGTAGCTTCCAGTGCTGATATTTCTCCCCGCTCAAGAGCCTCCAAGATCTCCTGCCGACGTAGACTTTCCTCATGGAGGTTCTTCCTTTCGTTTTCAGGGTCTTTTTCTTTAAAAGCTCCGTAACCAAGGGCCTCAATCACACTATCTAAGCGACCTCGTACGGTAGGATAAGAGATACTCAACTCTTTTTCAACCTCTTTTATATTCCCACGACACTTGATAAACGCTTCCACGAAGATTAACTGTTCAGTTGGAAGTCGACAAAACTTACACGAGCTAAATTCCCCTTCAATTTTTGTCGGACAGTAGGTGCAAGTTAGTTTGCTAATCTTCATTTCATGATCGCACACTGGACAGCGATGGGGTACCTTATAATCCAAGATTATCACCTCTCCGTAAAGTTGGCGCCGAAGACTTCTATACTTAATATAATAAATCTTAATATTTATTATGTCAATATTTGAATTAATATATTTAATTATTTCTCTAATATACTTAAGGATAAGCATACTTTTCCTTCTTTTTTGCTGTATAAGGCGCTAGCCTCCGGAGAGGCAAGCTGAGGGATACAATTGACACACCCCATACTTGTCCATAGCTACCACTCAGACAGTATAAACATAATGCAGCTAGCCCCCGGAGAGACTAGCTGCATTATGTTTGATAGAATAATACCATGGAGGTGATACAAATGCCCCAAATTAAGATGCGTGGAATTGAATTAGAGATTGTCCGTAACCTAAGTAAGCAGTTGATCGACGAACTTGCAGTCCTGACACAGTCTCCGAGGGATGACTTCACCCTCGAGGTGATTCATTCAACCTTTCTCATGGATGGAGACGTTGTCTCAGGCTATCCCTTTATTGAGATCGCATGGTTTGACCGTGGACAAGAGATTCAAGACCAAGTGGCGCAAGCCATTAGCCGCTTCCTCAATGAAGCCGGCTGCTTCAGCGTAGATATTATGTTTACTGTTTTGGAAAAACCACGCTACTACGAAAATGGAGAGCATTATTAGACAAAGGGCTAGGGGATAACCTTAAAACAAGAATTAGTTAACAACTGCATAGTGTTGATCATGCACAGGGATTTTTATGGTTGCAATTCTTTTATTAGTACTTAATGGATCAGGGATAACCACTAACTCAAATGTTTGAGCTCCCTTTAACACTTCATACCCTAATTCACCCGACATCTTTTCTCCAGCTTTGATTGTCCCATCTATCGCATCCTTGACTGCTAGAGCGGCACCTATACTGAAGCTTTGACTTTTGCCAGTGTTATCTCTAAGTTTAAAACCTAACATACTCCTAACTTCAGCATCAGCATTCCCCTGATTTTCTATAGTTAAATCCACTAGGAGGAAAGTATTTCCTTGCCTAGGTGACTTCTCTACATCACCGTCACCATCAAAAGTCCTTACACTGTTGATTTTGTATTGGAGATTCCCCAGCTTAAAAGTCTCTCCCAGAACACAAATCTTTTGTTGCGTTGTACTTGGAATTTGCTGCGTCTGAAATTGTTGTGAATTAGTGTAAGCCTGAGTAGTTAAAGCTACCGCTCCTAATAAAAAGATCATCATCGGAACTAATAGGACAATCAAGCAATATTGAATCTGCGAGCAATACCGACGTTGCCTATCCGCCCTAAGTGTCGCTACATATTTCTCCATGTTCTTCATCCTCCTCTTCGCTTGGAGGTTGCCAACCTACAAGCTGGTGCTAATAACTTCTTAAGTGAAGATTATCACGAAGATGGCCATCTGTCTATAGCCTCATCAAATGACATCATTACTTAATACTATGATCAATTTAATAGGTGTTAGTCTATGATGTAATATTTTGGCGAACTTTGTATTTTTCAATGAATATGAACGATTGGTTACAGTTATTAAGCCTATAGAAAAAATCTATGATAATTATTATTTATTATAACACCCCTAATTTATTTTCAATTAAACTAGCAACGTTTTGGTTGACTACATTACCAATTAAAAAAGGCACCGATTTTTTAAATCGATACCTTTTTTAATAAATTCTTAGCTTTGTCCCATTTCCACAAGCTTCTTAGCCATACTCTCAATTCTTTCCAAACTTAGGGCAATTTCAGAAACGTCAGTGGCATGATTTTCGGTCACCGCGGTCAGTTGCTTGATAGCCGCAATTAAAAGTCCCACAGAGGATTGCACCTCCTGAATATTACTGTCGATCGCTTTCGTGGAAGCATCAGTATCCGAAGCAAGCCTCCTGACTTCTTCAGATACGATAGCGAACCCCCGTCCATGTTCACCCGCCCGAGAAGCCTCAATAGCTGCATTGAGTCCTAAGATGTTACTTTGTTTGGAAATTTTCTTGATTTTCTGGGTTAATTCATTGGTTCTACCCATCTCTGCGTTCACGTTTTCAGTTTCATCGTCCATATTCCTAATTGTTGCCGCTAGTTCTTCAGTAGCACCAGACAAGTTTTGGGCTGAAGAAGAAATCGTTACTACAGCCTCAAGAATTTCCTTACCAGTTGCGATAAGTTTGTCATAAAACTCAACGGAACATGCTATTGCAATACAACCAGCAATTTTCGACTCTTCAAAGATTGGCAGGGCAATACCGACAAAGGGAACCCCGAAAAGTTCTTTGGATACACGCCTTACAACACGCTTCCCGCTCGTAAGAGCTTCCAAAACATTAGAGCCCGGAGTTGGTGGGTTCCCAAGCTTGGCTTTAGTATTGATTGTCTTCCCAGGGTAATAAGCAACAATCTTCTCCGTATCGAAAAGTGTAACGGCGACGTCATCATTGAAAAATTGCTGAACTTCTGGAACTATTAGCTGGTAAGCCTCGAATTTTGTCACTTCAATACCTCCGTGTTATAAGCATATACCGTTTATTTCACGCATGACATCCTCTTTAAGTTGCCCTAAAATCCTGAAGATAACTAACGCAACTATATTCGACATTAATAGAATAAAACCTTTAATATTCGCGCTATAATAATCCCTCTGGCCCTTTCTCGTTAGGTCACCCGATTCAAAAGTGACCTTTTTTGGAAGGCAACCGAATTGCACCTTTGCCGAATATCCTCGGCTTTTTGCTTCCTGATAGCACTGAATTGAGTGCTGCGCTAGGTCAGTATGTAGTCAGACATTGTGCTTACCTTCCATTTCCTCACTAATTTATATAGTCATGTAATAGGTAAATCATTATTTAGGGGACAAGTTCTTAAATCTATCTAATTATACCACTCTAACCTTACTTCGAAAATTACCACTTGTTGCCGTCAAATAAAAGAAGTTCCTCATTACTTGTATCAAACTATAGAAGGATTTAACTCTTTCGATAAAGAATATTCTGATAAATAGCTTTGAAATAGGGTTAGGGAGGTATTTTTATGAAGAATCTTTTTCAGCGCAATTGGTATACAGAGGTGCGCCGCAGCGACAATGGACTACTCAAGGCGAAAACCAGTTATGTTGATACTTACCGGGAAGCCGTGGCCCATCTAATCGTTGACGTAAATTCTTTCGTCATCCAAGAAGCTTGGTGGGAAGAACAGAGATCTACGGAACCCATCAATGCCCGCACTCTTCAGGTTACACCCCTGTGTGGATCTGAAGCTTACTTTAGTTCTGGTCCCGCACTCAAAGAAGCGGCTGAGTTTCTCAAGGACCCTCTGGCGGTTGCTCTATTTTCCGAAACCATAAAAGGGATTATCCAAGCTGAAACCTTCCTCCTACACGAACGAGGCTTTGCTTCGGAACAAGACTATGAAAACAAGTGGATGAACTTCTATTCAGGCTCCTGTCGCTTCTTCAGTAGCCTGGATAGGATTACAAAGACCTGGTATGACCATGTCGGCGAGAGTAAACGAGATGGAAATTTATTTGTTCGGTTCAAGACCCAGAGCTTTTTTGATTTGGGTAATCATCAATATTTACTGACTGGGAATTTGAGTGATTCATTCCACGAAGTCAATGTTAAGATTAAATTAGACGGATTTATCGTGGCAGAGGCTGATGGGGTTCTTCTCCGGACTCCAGATCTAATTTGCCGCGAAGCAACTGTGTTACTTGTAAATCTTCATGGCATAAACTTACGGAGAATTGCGAAAAAAGAACTTGCTGGCATCTTAGGTAAAGGACAGGGATGCGTTCATTTGATTGATTTAGTCAGTGATTGTGCCTATATCTTAGAAACTTACAAAGGTGATCATAGGGTTATGGTTTAATTGACATGTTTAATAAAACGGTAGATAAAAGCGATTGGTTTACCAATCGCTTTTATGCTCAAAAACTAAATTTGTTTGCCTTAACGAGAGATAAACTTGTTTTTAGCAGCTTCAAGCAATAGCCCCAGTGAGTTAGCAGGGGGACCCATGTATTTTTGCCCCTTGAGGAATAGATCTACGACTCTAATCTCCGCTAACCTCGCCGGTGTTACCTGAAGCGGATTTTTATCCAGCACTACAAAGTCAGCCATCTTCCCCTTAGTCAGAGTGCCTCTAGCGGCTTCGTCAAAAGACAGCCTTGCCGGCCAATATGTATGCATCCGCAGAGCATCCAGCACTGAAATTCGCTGCTCTGGGTTTGGATGCTGGCAAGCGGCAAAGATACCCTGTACCGGATCAGGCAACGTGCAGGGGGCATCAGAACCACCAGCTATTGTCAGACCGTGCTTTATCATGTTCCGGAGAGGAATCAAGTCATTGACCCTTTGACCGAGAATTTCTGCTAAATAGTCGCTAGGCTCCTGCTCCCAGTGAAGAAATGGGGTTTGAACAGCGAAGTGTAATCCTAATTTGGCGGCTCTCTCCAATAAAGGCGGTGGGATCAGATCCGCATGGATAATAATATGACGGTGGTCACTTCGTGGATAATCCGTCAGAGCCTCTTCATAAGCCACTACTGCTTGTTCGACCGCAGCATCTCCGATGGCGTGCATTGCAACCTGAAGTTCTTGCCGATTAGCCCTTTTGACGAAGTCCGATACTGTTTGTTGTGAATAGACCAGTACGCCTTTATTATTCTTATTATTACTATAAGGTTGACTTAAGGCTGCATCCTCTGAACCGAAACAGCCATCTAAAGCCGTAGCAAAGCAACCACCGATCCGCGGCATTTTTCGTTTCTGAACCTTATCAACGATCATCGTTTGAAAATAAATACGGAAAGTTTGGGGCAAACCATAAATCGAAACCCGCATCATGTCTACATCGATATCCCGTGGGAATCCAACTCCTTCAACAGTATGAACCAAACCAATACCCCTGCGTGCTAAATAATCCGCGCCGTTGATTAGATTCTTTAGAAGAGTAAAGGGAGAAACAGATCCGGTTATGTAATTAACTCCATCGTAAAAGGCTTGGTGGTATAACCACCCAGTTTCTCGGTCAAAACCTGGGCTTTTTTGGACAGCATCTGGAAACTTGGCTAGTAACGCTGTGTTAGCCACTGCTGCATGTCCATCATATTTAACCAGCAAGAGGGGAAGGGTTGTGATCTTATCCAAATCAGCACGGTTGGGAAGTCGTTTCTCCTTTACAATATGAGCTGAGCAGCCAAACCCTAGAATGAGTTTTTCCTGAGGGTTATTTCGCCTGTACATGTTGATAACGTCTCCCATCTCGTTAAAGTCACGAACAGTGCGGACATCTGGGGTAGACAGGAATAAAGAGAATGAGGCGAAATGGAGATGGGAGTCCGCAAAGGCTGGCACAACGCATTTTCCGCCCAGATCTACCCGTTGCTTGATTCCTGCATATTCATCGGGAAGTCGGTCCCCGGTAAAAACGATCTTACCTTGGTCCTCAATCAAGACTTTAAAGGTTCTATTCTCGTCCTCACAAGATATAAATTCTCCGTTTTCATAAAGCCTCATTGTGTCACACCTACCTATATTTGCTCATTTTCACTACCTGACTATTCTACTCAGCGAATGGTTCATACTTTTGTTTTCGCCGAACTTCCCACATTTCCTCCCAACAATTACTAATTTCTTTTCAATTACTACAAGCACAATATCCCGATACAAGCAATCCCTTGAACATGCCAACACTCAGCTTCCATCAGAAGAACGCATTGCCGTCATTTTAGGACATATGAAGGATGAGGAGATTGCTAAAATCATGAGTATTCACAGAACCCTCCGGTAACTCTGATCAGGGATCCTTGACAGCGGAATTGAGTCTGGAGGAGAATGTTCCAAAACTTTTCCGCAGCTAATATGAAGCACGTTGAAGTGACATCAACGTGCTTCTCGTACTTACTATATCTACTATATCTACTGTATATCTACTGTGCCTGTACACAAATATTGATCCATTACTTCGCTTGGAACTAAGCTTCCACCGGTCGCCCAAATAATATGGATAGCTTGGGCCATTTTATTCTCCAGTTCGAACTTCTTTAAATACTCAAGGCCCGCATCGGCCTGTAATAGTCTGGCCGGTCCGGGCATTCCAGCAAGTGCAGAAGGTTCAAGCTGGAGGTTTTCGGCATCACTCAGGGCCTGAAGCAAGCTGAAAAGTACCTCGTCTTTAATGGTGTAGGCGCCACTCAGTATGGGTTCAAGCACTGTTCCTACGAAACGCGAAGCTCTACCAACGGCTAATCCATCGGCTTCGGTTTTATTATCCAGACCGATATCCTGAACCGAGATTTGATCATGAAGGCCGGTCGCCAAACCTAAGAGCATACACGGGGAATGAGTCGGCTCAGCGAAGAAGCAATGGACATTCTCTTTGAAGACTTGCTTTAAGCCATAGGTTATCCCCCCCGGTCCACCCCCCACACCACAGGGAAGGTAGACAAAGAGTGGATGATCCGAATCCACGGCAATGTTCATCTCGTCCAATTGTCTTTTTAAACGATAAGCAGCTACAGCATAGCCTATAAATAAATCACGGGAGTTCTCGTCATCGACAAAATGGCAGTTTGGATCCTTCTTAGCTTGCTTTCTCCCCTCTTCGACCGCTTTGCTATAATCCGAGCTGTATTCGATTACTTGGACTCCCTTTGAACGGAGAAGTTCCTTTTTCCAAGACTTGGCATCGGAGGACATGTGGACTGTGACCTGGAATCCGAGTTTTGCTCCGATTACGCCAATACTTAGGCCTAGGTTCCCCGTCGATCCTACTGCGATAGAGTGACCGGAGAAGAATTCTTTGAACTTTAGTGTATTTAAAATTGAATAATTGTCATCTAGTTCCATTATACCTTGCTTGATTGCAAGGTCTTCAGCATGCTTAAGGACTTCATAGATTCCGCCTCGAGCCTTGATCGAGCCAGATATCGGGAGGTGGCTGTCACATTTAAGCAAGACACGCCCAAGAATTTTTAAGTCGTAGCATTTTTCCAGATATCCCTGCATATCCGGAATAGGTACAAGGGATGATTCAATGAGCCCTCCGGTGTCTCGGGTTTCTGGGAAGGCGTGCGCGATGTAGGGGGCGAAGCGAATGAGCCTCTCCTCCGCTTCAGAGATTTCTTTTTCACGAATTGGAACAGGGTTTTCGGACGTCCTGTATTTTGGATTAGTCCAGAAAACCTCTTGAGTAGAGATCAGTTTATTCAGTAATGGAAATTCTAACTTCCACTCAGTAAGTGTTCTGCCAAGGATAACATCGTTATTCAATATCATTTCCCCCTTGCTTTCCTCTAATCAATCAT
Organism: Desulfosporosinus burensis; assembly: GCF_054657535.1. Classification (NCBI taxonomy): domain Bacteria; kingdom Bacillati; phylum Bacillota; class Clostridia; order Eubacteriales; family Desulfitobacteriaceae; genus Desulfosporosinus; species Desulfosporosinus burensis. The sequence goes on along the minus strand of NZ_BAAHYN010000009.1, from coordinate 127,902 downwards.
TGCCTATCATATCCCTCCAAGGGAGCTAAAAAACTTCTCTTGGTAATCAGAATAACACAAATCCCTTTATTCGTGTTTCTCAATTCTGTGATTTGATTCTTTGTTCAATAAAAGAGAAATCCACCAAGATCTCTAAGAAACTGTACCACACAGCCAAAAAATCATCTTGTTTTAACCCTATACTTTTTATTGTTATTAACACAGAATAACGCCCCGCACATATGCTACAAAGGGGGGTGTATGATATGCGGACGCTCAAACGCGGTTCTAGTGGTAATGATGTCATGGAAATCCAGAGCCTCTTGGCAAAGATGGGTTATAATCTTGGTTCCATTGACGGGATTTTTGGCCTTCGAACCGAGGAAGTAAGTAAACAGTTTCAAAGAGATTACGGTCTAAGTGCGGATGGTATTATAGGCTTGAATGCTCATACAGTGTTACAAAAGTTTCTCTTAGGTTATGAGAATTATACCACTATATATGGAGAACCTTAAGTAGTATTGCTCAAAAGTATCGTATCAATCTCGTGCGAATTAGTTGCTGTTACTATTTTGTCATTGATAATAGCTTTTCGATCGAGCCAGTAATTGTTTTTAAGGTACGAATAATCTCTCGATAGTCATCTTGATTTAAATCAGATATGAATGCCTTATTTGCATTATCAGAAATTTCGATGAGTTGTTCAAGGACACTTTCGCCTAACTCTGTAAGGGTTATGCTATAAATCCTACGGTCATTTAGATCAATATTTCTAACCACATATCCTTTTTTTACTAGCAAGTCCAAGCTTCTTGTTACGTTTGTTTTATCTTTAAGACACGCACGGGCTAAGTCACTTTGTGACGCCCCTGGATTATGATACACAGCATTTAGGATTGCCCATTGTTCTGTTGTGACATTTAAGGTTATAATAACACAAATCTAGAGTAGAGCAAATCAAAGGGGCAATAAGCCCTATCTTCCCTGAGTTAGATTCTTTCTGCAATTTGCAACCACATAATTCAATGGCATTCCATACTTAACATGTCATACTAGAAGGAAATTTGATATGATTTGAAGAGTAAGGAAAGCGCCCCTTCATGGACATAATCATAGTATCTTCATCAACTCTAGGAGCTGACCACCTATTCATTTCAGAAATTTGTAAATCCTAAAAAAATACCAAAAGGGGGATAAGGTTAGCTATCCAAGAAACAGGAGTTACTTGGATACTACCCCGATAATAATTATTCGAAAAGATTGTCCACGGATTAATGGATTAAAAGAGGTACAGCTACGCTGTTTCCTTACCTATTGATTGCGGCCCTTTTTTCTCTTTTTGGGCGCTAAACACAATTTACGCCTAGAGCAGTCCAAGTCTGTATTCCGACGATTCCATCTCGCAATAGTTTCGAAGTGTTTTGAAAATTAATTACAGCTGTTCTAGTAATGGGTCCAAAAATCCCATCGATATTGCCTTCATAGAATCCCCTGGTCTTAAGAAGTCCCTGAAGTCTCGTTACAGCTGGTCCGGTGCTTCCTTGTGCAAGTGTCGGGCAGTTATTTACCGGTGGTGTATTACAATTTACGCCCAATGCAGTCCAAGTCATTCTACCGACAATTCCATCCTGCACTAGTCCCTCGCTCTGCTGGAAAGCAACCACAGCTGCTCGAGTCATAGGTCCAAAGATTCCATCAATGCTTCCAGGGGCGAAACCGGCTGCTACTAACCTTTGTTGCAATGTTTTAACGCTAGCACCCGTAGAACCCTGTTTTAATAAAGGACATTGCGATATGTTATTATTCAAATTGAAGCCCTCCCTTTCTTGGCTAATATATGTAGGATCGACTAATCATGTTAATTGTCCGCATATGACCTACTATTAATATTTAAACTTTACTATGATAAGTTATTGTCAACGGCTAGCTAGTTCAAAAGGGTATTGAATCCAGCAAAAACAACTCCCTCAGAGCAATTAAGCAATTCTGAGGGAGTTGTTTTTCCTAGCTCTCGAGCCTCCTTTAGGCTATACCAGCCATCAAGAGACCCAGAATACGTTCATTTGTTTCCTCAACCGGCATAACCTTCATAACCCTGCCCTCATAAAGTACTGCTATGTTATCACATAGGCTCGTCAGCTCTTCAAGATCTTCAGAAATCAATAAGACTCCAATACCGTTTCTACGGGCTTCCAGGAGTTTGCTATGCAAATACTCTGTCGCCCCAATGTCCAGTCCCCGAGTAGGATAAGCAGCTACCAGCGCTACTGGACTACGGGTTATTTCCCTAGCTAGAATGACCCGTTGGATATTGCCACCGGACAAACTGCTTGTAGGAGTTTCCAAGTCAGGTGTTTTGATCCCGTACTTATCTACCAACGATGAACTGTGGGACCTAATTGCCCAGTTTTGGAGAAGCAGATGTTTGGCAAAAGGAGGCAAGTGGTGATCTTTCAGAATAACGTTTTCCCAGATACTAAAGGAAGGGATACTTCCCACATGAAGCCGATCTTCTGGGATATAACCCAAGCCCTGCTCAATGATATGAGCCGGTGACATTTTGGTGCTTTCTTTGCCATTTAAACTAATTTTACCTTTACTTACTTTTCTCAGTCCAGCGATCACTTCAGCAAGTTCTTTTTGCCCATTACCTGAAACTCCGGCAATTCCTAAGATTTCTCCTTCTCTGATCGCGAGAGAAACTCCAGCCAAAGCCTCTGTTCCTTTATCCCCCTGCGAAAAAACATTCTCAAGCTCTAATACAGTCTTACCCGGCGAGAACGTTCCTTCCCTTTTACAGGGAGCCATTTCTCTTCCCACCATTAACTGCGCAAGAGCTTCTTGCGAAGTTTCCCGGGTCAAAACATCGGCGCACACTGCCCCATCCCTAAGGACGGTAACCCTATCACTCAAAGCCATTACTTCATGTAATTTATGGCTTATTATTATGATCGAGTTTCCCTGCGCGGCCATGTTTCTGAGCAACTGAATTAATTCGTTGGATTCCTGGGGCGTGAGTACTGCTGTCGGTTCATCCAGGATCAATAGATTGGCACCGCGATAAAGCGCTTTGATAATCTCTACGCGTTGCTGTTCCCCAACACTTAACTGCCAGACATAGGCATCGGGATTGATGGCTAAACCATAGGTGTCCGTAATTTCTTTAATCCTTTTAGCAGCCGTTTTGAGATCCACTAAGAACGTCTTGGATAACCCTAGTATAACGTTCTCACAGACAGTAAGGGTGGGCACCAACATAAAATGCTGATGCACCATACCAATTCCGAGCGCAATAGCGTCCTTGGGAGAATTTATCTTGACTGGTTTACCATTTAGCAAGATCCTACCTGCATCAGGCTGGTAAAGGCCGTAAAGGATATTCATCAAAGTGGTTTTGCCTGCTCCATTTTCACCCAGAATGGCCAGTACTTCACCGGATTTTATTTGAATATTGACATTGTTACTACATAGGACACCAGGAAAACGTTTGGTGATTCCAGACATCTCTAAGTGTTCAATCTTTTCTTCCATTTGTACTCACCCGTTATTTCTTCGGTAATTCCACTTTTAGTTTTCCGCTGATAATCTCTTGCTTAGCTTTTTCTACTGCAGCTTTGGCCTCAGCAGGGATCTTATCTGCTAATTTTTCATTGTACTTTAATATAATCGTTCCGTCAGCTAAACTCAGGGTTAAGTGTTGTCCACCAAGAGTTCCCGCTTTTCTTAATTCAATAATTTTGCCAACAATCTTCTCCCAGTTATAGACCTGGGCTGCTAAAACGTGGTTAGGAGCAATATTGCTCTGATCCATATCCGTTGAAAGCCAGTATTTGCCCTCGGTTTCAGCAACTGCTCTCAAGGCCCCTACAGCCTGCTGAGAGGAACCTGTGATGATGTCAGCTCCGGCACTCATATGGGTTTTGGCCATATTGCCTGCCCCCACGATATCATTAAAGGAGCCCGTATAGGAGATACGCGATTTTACATCTGCTTTACCCGCCATCACACCTTGCTGTACACCATAGTTGTATTTTACTGCATCACCGGATTCTACGGGTCCAACAATTCCCACGATACCCGATTTGGTCATCATGGCAGCGAGCATACCTAACAGGTAGCCACCTTCTTGAGCCTGTGGATCATAAGCAAAAACGTTGGGATGAGTGGCGAAACCGGTCCCATAGGCAAACGTTGTTTTAGGGAAGTCCTTGATAATTTCGGCTAAGACGCTTTGGTACTGGGAGCCGTGGGCAAAAATTATATCATACCCTTGGGTTGCATACTGGCGGATGGCAGACCCTGCGTCTACAGCATTCCCCAACTTTTCGCTGATGGCAACCTCCACTTTGTCTTCACCCATGGTTTTCTGAACGGCTTTTAAGCCTTCCACCATGGACTGGCCCCAAGCTAAATCATCTACAGTAGCCGGAAGCACAAGAGCGATGCGGATCTTTTCCACTTTTGGAGCCTCAGGAGCAGGGGTAGGAGTGGATTGAGCGGTGGGTTTGGTGCCGCAACCACTTAAAGCTAAGAGAGTAAGGGCAGCCAACAATAAAGTAAGTACTCTTTTTTTCATGTTTATATCCATTCCTTTCGCTGCGCTCAAGGCACAAAACGTTATGAAACGTGTTGGCTTTGAGCGTTATTTTATTTATCCTATAAACGTAGGGATAGCAGTTAACTACAAACCACGGGGAGGTGAGTGGGCTACTCCAAACACGGAGTGACCGCATGTTTATATGTGTAGATTGCCTTTCCAAGCACAAATAAGTGTGACTTTGAGCACGCAGACTTATCTTTGTATAAACATTACTCGTTTATAGCTAGGCAATCAGTCAATGCTGTCTATCCCTTCAAATCTAGGAAGGGAGATTCTACTGTGGCTTTAAAAATTGTCCATCAAATTTGTTGTGGCATTGACGTCCACAAAACCTTTGTGGTTGCCTGTATTGCTACGACAAACAACAAGGGGGTTACTAGTTACAAACGCCATCGCTTTTCTACCTTTACAAAAGGCCTAAAAGAGCTGTCACAATGGCTTTGTGAAAACAACTGCAGCGAAGTTTGTATGGAGTCTACAGGAAAATACTGGATTCCAATCTTCAACATTCTTGAAGATTCTTGCAACATTACCCTCGCTCACCCGAAATACGTCAAAGCGATCCGCGGTAAAAAAACGGATAATAAAGATGCTCAGTGGATTGCCGACTTGTTCAAGCATGACCTTGTCGCAGGTAGCTTTATGCCACCACTTGCCATTAGACAGCTTAGAGACTTGATGCGCTATCGCGCTAAGCTGACCAACTTTATGTCCAGCGAAAAAAACAGACTTCAAAATTGCTTGACGGTATCCAACATTCAACTTGGCAATGTCCTTTCGGACACTTTTGGCAAGAGTTCTATGAAGATTATTGACAAGATCCTTGAGAACCCCCTGGATACCACGTTTGACTTAGAATCCCTTGTACATTGTTCTCTGTTTAAAAAACTTCCTGAACTTGAGCTTGCCGTTGATGGGTTTATCACACTCGAACAAGCGGGGAAACTTAAAATCATCAAGCGACACTATGAAGATCTCACTGAGCGCAAATCAGATCTTGAGGGAATTATCCTTTCTCTTTCCGTGCCCTACGCAGAAGAACTAAACTTGATCTTAACTGTTCCGTCCTTTAAAAACATCTTTTCTACCATTACTGTGGTTTCCGAAATAGGTGTCAATATGGACGTGTTCCCGACAGCTAAGCATTTATGCTCCTGGGCAGGGCTTACACCTACGAATAACGAAAGTGCCGGAAAGAAAAAGTCTGTTAGGATTTCAAAAGCTGGTTGTTACATCAAACCACTTTTAGTCCAATGCGCCACTGCTGTGGTAAAGAGTGAAAAGCATCCTGAAATCCGTAACCGCTACTTAAAACTCAAAAAGCGTCGTGGGCACAAACGAGCAATCATCGCAATTGCGCGCATGTTACTAACTGCGATTTATATGATTCTTAAAAAGAAAGAACCCTATAATGCTGACTTATACAAAAAATCCGATGTTCTTCCAGTAGACCGCGAAATCACGGTTGAACAAGCAATTTTGATCGCTAAAAATCAAGGATACCGAATAAAAACTACAGCCTGACTCAGTATATTAATTCAATTTTAAGTCATCTCTTGATGGCTTGTTTGCTATGCTCTCGAACTAATGTGCGTTATCCTACAAATGTTTCAGACTTTTTTCCTCCTTAAATTTTCTCTATAATTAACCTCTGGTTCCGCGCTGAAAGGGCTTACCCAGTGCTGCTGGGGCCCAGACGCGTCCATAGGAAATTGCTAGAGCAATAATGGTTACCATGTAAGGCAAAATAACGGCCAATTCGTAGGGGAAATTGATTCCCAACACTTGAACCATGCTCTGAAAGGAATCCGCCAAACTAAATAAAAGAGAGCCAAGCAGGATTCCCCAGGGACTCCATCGTCCAAAGTAAACTAGGGCAATGGCAATAAAACCCCTGCCTGCTGTGATATTGTCAGCATACATATTAGCCTGGCCAATCGTTAAGAAGGCCCCGGCCAGAGCAGCCAGCATACCGCCTACAATCAAGCACTGGTACCTGATACGTACTACACTTACCCCCAAGGTATCCGCTGCCTCTGGTTTATTGCCTACTGCCCTCACATTAAGACCCCAACTCGTCTTAAAAAGTATAAAGCCTGTCAACGGAACTAGAAGAAACGCCGTGTACACTAATCCATTATGGTCAAATAGTACGGGTCCTAGAAATGGAATACTACTCAATAGTGGGATTTTTATAGTCTTTAAGCCCTCGATGGAAGTAATTCCTCCCACGTACAGGCGGAAAAGCACACCCGACAGACCCCAACCAAACATGTAAAGTCCTATACCACTAATTCCCTGTTCGGCCTTAAAGGTCACGCTGACCAAAGCCATTAACAAGCCCATTAAAGCCCCTATGACCAAGCTTACGACGATGCCTAGCAGAGGACTTCCCATTTGCAAAGTTGCATAAAATCCCGCAAAAGCGCCCATCATCATAATTCCTTCTACGCCTAAGTTATAAACACCTGAGCGTTGGACGAACATTTCCCCTAGGGCGGCTAAAAGGTAAGGGGTGGCCAGACGGATACCAGTAGCCAGTATAATAATGATAATATCGAAATTCAGGACACCATCCATTATGACTCGCCACCTTCCTTGTCCACTTTTTCTCTAAATAGCTTAGCCTTTACTTGGGCTAAAGAACCTGAGTTCCTTAGGAAGTAATCGCTGGAGACTACAAATAGGACAACGAGTCCTTGGATTACCATGATCATGGCTGCTGGGATATTGACAGCCCTTTGCATCATCTCAGCCCCTAAAAGCAGAGCACCGAACAGTATCGCGGCCGGAATAGTACCTAAAGGATGCAAGCGACCGAAAAGGGCAGCTACGATACCACTGAACCCGTACCCTGCTGATAGACCCTCTAAAGCGCGGTGATGAACTCCCGTCACCTCAACGACACCTGCAAGACCAGCCATTCCTCCCGCAAGAGCCATAGCCAGGACTAAGTACCATTTTACTTTAATGCCAGCGTATCGAGCAGCCTCAGGTCCAGCACCTACCGCTCGCATACGATATCCGATACTGGTACGCCATAAAAAAATATAAACCAAGACCGCTAACACAAGCGCGAAAATTATACCAGAATGAAGTCTAGTCCCTGGGATAAGTTTGCTAAGCCAGATTTGATCAGGGATTAAAGCTGTTTGTGGTACCCCTGTGCCGTATGATACCTCTTGTGGGTCAATTAATGGTCCACGTATGAGAAACATATATAACTGTATCGCAATCTGGTTAAGCATTACAGTACTTAAAATCTCATTCACTGATAGACGCGCCTTCAGCCAACCAGCAATTCCTCCCCAGATCGCTCCACACAAACCGCCGACCAGAAATACCATTGGCAGCAAGATATACGCTGGAAGATGAGGAAAGGAAGTGGCTACGGAAGCCGCCCCAATAGCTCCTGCCAAAATCTGACCTTCCGCGCCAATGTTGATGATCCCGCTGCGGAAGGAAATAACGATACCCAACCCCACCAAAAGAAGAGGAGCTGTGCGCACTAAAGTCTCAGTTATCCCATATTTGTCATTCAATGGGCCTGAAAACATAACTGCATAGGCTTTAATAGGATCTGACTTAGCTAAAAGAAGAAATAGTGCACCTACAAGCAATGCTCCCACTAGAGCAGCAAACAATACTAAGACTTGTTTTAGGACCCCTCTGAATTTTAAGTTCAATACGCTACAACTCCATCCTGTTGGAAATTCACCGATGTATTTTTCTTTGTTGTTCTGCTCACCTTCCCTTCTGCCAAGAAGAAAAGCTTCCTAGAGATAACAATCTCCAGAAAGCTTAATGCCAATTACTGTACAAGGTATATTATATTACCTATACCTACAAAATACAATAAATTCTTAGAGTGGATTATTTTTCACATGTTGATAAACTTCTGAAAGTGAACTCGTCAAGCTAAAGCTGAACATCGAGTCTTCGGTGGGGGACTCTACCCCCACCGAAGCAGAGTACGGGGACCCACTCCCACTCGAAGAAGTGGGAATCTTACGATTGGATAAAAATATCGAGCAAAGACCCCCGCTAAAGATTGTTGCTAAATCTTTAAAGAGCGCCTTTGCTCGATATTAATTATTCATAAATTATCACTTTATAAGCCAACCGACAAGGGGTAATTTAAAAGTATACAGTATAAAATTGTAGAGTATAAGATGACTTGTCGAATTTTCTTAATGTAACACACCTGTATCATTGGACATTGATGGAACTATTTTAGAGGTTAATAAAGCATGGTTAGATCTTTTAGGCTACTCGAGACATGAAGTTATTGGTAAATGGATTCAGAAGAAATGGCACTGGCTTAGGATTAGCAACATGTTATAGCATTGTTGCTAGGCATAACGCTACTATTAGCTTTGATTCTGGTCCAACTGGGACTACCTTTTATATTAGGTTTAATGCATGCTAATCCCATGAAATTAGGATAAAACAGAGGGACATGTGCAGTATTTTAAATTCAATACCGCATACGGCTGAGAAATACTTTTGTCCGCTCCTGCTGGGGATCCTCGAAAAACTTTTTTGGGCTACCCATTTCCACAATAACCCCTTGATCAATAAATACAATTCGATCAGCAACTTCTCGAGCAAAACCTAACTCATGTGTAACCACCATCATGGACATACCGTCATTCGCAAGTGTCTTCATCACGGCTAATACCTCTCCTACCAATTCCGGATCGAGGGCAGATGTCGGTTCATCAAAAAGCATTATTTTTGGATTCATCGCCAGCGCCCTGGCAATCGCTACACGTTGCTGCTGACCTCCGGATAATTGAGAGGGATAAGCGTCGCACTTGTCAACTAAGCCTACTCTTTCCAGTAATTGCATCGCAGTTTTTACTGCTTGTTGACGATTTATATTTTTTACCTGCATTGGTGCTTCAATCACGTTCTCCAATGTAGTTTTATGGGGAAATAGGTTAAAACGCTGAAAAACCATTCCAATGTTAGTCCGAAGTGCACACAGATCCGTCTTATCGTTAACCTCCATCCCTTCGAAACGAAGGGTACCGGCCTGGATATTCTCCAAACGGTTTATGCAACGTAAGACTGTACTTTTACCAGAACCACTGGGTCCTATGATTACAACCTTTTCCCCTTCATCGACAACCAAGTTTATTCCCCTTAAAACTTCAATTCTGCCAAATGATTTGTAGACATTTTCCATTTCAACCATGTGTGTCATTTCAGCGCCATCCTCCTTTCGAGTTGATTAGCTATCACCATTAAGACGGAATTTATCATCAAATAAATAACAGCCAGAGTAGTATAAACTTCGAAGCTGCGGAATGTTGTATAAATCAATTGCTCCCCGGTCCGTAGCAATTCTGTGATTGTTACTAACGACGCAATGGATGAATTCTTTAAGGTCATGATAAATTGGTTGACTAAAGGGGGAATACTAATCTTAATTGCCTGTGGAGCAATGATTCGGGTCATTGACTTACTGTAACTCATCCCTAACGACTGTGCCGCTTCCATCTGCCCCTTATCAACCGCTTGAATTCCAGCCCGTAAAATCTCCGAAACATAGGCTCCGGTATTTATGGCAAGTCCTAATATGCCTGCAGTCATACTTGAGAGCTTTATCCCTACTTGGGGCAGACCAAAGTATAAAATAAACAATTGCACCAGGAGAGGAGTACCCCTAATAATCCAAACATAAAGAAAGCCTATGACATTCAGCACACGGTTGGATGAAATTCTAAACAGGGCTCCAATCAGCCCTAATATCATACCGAACAATAACGCTAAGAGAGATACTTGTAGGGTTACAACGGCGCCATGTAATAAAATTGGCAATTTATTAAATATAACGGAATAATCTAAGTTCATTCTTATCTCCCTTTCTTACCATAGAACGTTTTAAAGGGATATTTTTACTTTACTACCCTTAGAAATGTATAAGTATTTTGCTATCCATCGTACAAAGGTGATAGATGGAAGGAGAGGTTCGGAGCAAACTTTCCAAACCTCCGAATATAAGACGATTTATTACTTTTAAAATTACTCATTAATTAACTCTTGGTTAACCATTTTTTATACAGGTTTGCTGATTCGCCATTTTGTGTCATTTCTTTTAAGACGGAGTTAATTAGATCCAATAATTCTTTATCACCCTTCTTAACGGCAATTCCCAAGGAAGATTTCGTGAACGGATCGCCGACAATTTTTACATTAGGGTGAGTTTTATTGTATTCAAGCTGGTTAAGTAAATCGTTGATAGCCACGTCCGTTCGGCCCGCTTCAAGATCCATTAAGTAATCTACAGTTTCCTTATAGCTTTTAATCGTTAAGTTTTGCCCTTTGTCCTTTAAATCTTGGGCAACTTTTTCACTGGTGGCCCCAGCTTTTACTCCGACCACTTTTCCATCTAGATCTTTTGTGCTCTTAATAGCCTCATCGTTTACACGTGTTACCAATACCATACCGGTATCCATATACGGGTCAGCAAAGTCAACGACCCCTTTACGTTCATCCGTGATATACATGGCAGCAATAACAAAATCTGCTTGGCCAATCTGTAATGTAGGAATTAAACTGGTAAACTGCATCTCTTTTATTTCTAGGGGCACACCGATTTTCTTGGCAATAGCCTCTGCTACATCGATGTCATAACCGACGATCTTGTCGCTTTTCTCATCATGATACTCAAAAGGACGATAATTACCTGTAGCCAATACAAGTTTTCCATTTTTCTTAATTTCGTCAATACGAGTATTAGCTGGAGTTGTCAAATTTGGTTTAGTCCCTAAACTCGTAATTTTAGTACCAATTTATGGTTATAATATAACTGGCTCTTATCTACAGGCAGGATAGTGAAATGCTGGAGAGCAACACGAGCGGCCGGTAGAGTTCTGCTAAGGATAGCCAGGGGATATATTTAATCACCCTGGTATCTTTATTTCTATCCTTAGGAGAACCAAAAAGCGATAAACTCAAGAGGCGAAGCCTCTTAACTGTTACACCGCTTGGGGTAAACGCTCTCGATAATACTGTGAACGCATTACTAGGGGCGGATAACCTCCGTTTGGAGTGTAAATTCGTTTCCGATTGTAATAGGTTTCTATAAATCTAAACACTATGCTTTTAATCTTTTCCATACTCATTGTTTCGGTTCTGAATTTATAGATGCTTTCTTTCTTTAATGTGGCAAAAAAGGACTCCATTCTGGCATTGTCATAACATTTACCAGTACTGCTCATACTCTGTTTCGCACCATGCTGGGCGAGTGCTTGACGGTAGATCCCGCTTGTGTATTGACTACCCCTGTCCGAATGAAAGACCATCCCATAGGCTTGATACCTCTTAACACCCGAGGTAAAGGCTTCGACACATAGCTCGGCTCTCATGTGATTTGCCATTTTAAATCCCACGATACTTCCATCGAAACAATCCAATACGGCGGCTAAATAAAGCTTTCCGTCAGCCGTTGGGATTTCTGTGACATCTCCAAGCCATTTTTGATTGGGTGATACTGCAGAAAAGTCTTGTTTGATGAGATTGGCACTGGCTTGAGCGGCTAGATCTGCTTTGGTTATTCCTCTACAGTGATGTTTCTTCTTGAGCATAAGATGGTTGATTTTACAGAGCTTAAGGATTACATAATAGCTACCGGTATAGCCTTGATAAAGTTTTAAATGGAGATAAATCCTGTATGCTCCATAGTCCGGGTTGTCCGCACGAATTTGAAGGATCTTAGCCAAAAGTTCTTCGTATTTGTAAGGCTTGGACTGCCTTTTTAACCACTTATAATATCCGGCTTCACTAACCAGTAATACTCTGCACATGGTTTTTATGCTGTGCTTGGTTTTCTCTTTAGTTTTGTGAAACCACATCCAATGAAAAAGCTCTCGTGCAGCTATTTCTTTTGGCTCTCTGCGAAAAAACCTAAGGCCCTTTTTAGAATATCATTGGCGGCTTCAAGGTCTTTAATCTTCTTTTCCATTGCTTTGGTTTCAGCTGTTTTTGGGTCAATACGTTTATGTCCGCTGCCAACAAAACTTACTTCTCCATACCGTTTTGATTGATTTTTCCATGAGTATAGCGTTGTTACTGGAATCCCCAGTTTCTCTGAGGCAGCCGTCGTCCCTAATTCGTAAGACAACTTGATGGCCTCTTGTTTGAAGTCTTTGTCGTATTCTCGCATCTGGATTTACCTTCTTTCGTTTTTCCTATTCTTACCAGAATTACGAGTTTTCTGACTTAACTAAAATGATACTACTCCAAGCTGTAGTTGTAGTTGTAGTTGTAGTTGTAGTTGTAGTTGTAGTTGTAGTTGTAGTTGGTGTAGTGGCTTGTCCGCACGCGGTTAACAGGAGCATAGTCACTAATAACATAGATACTAAGCCTAAAATATTTTTGTACTTCTTCATCTTGACATCCCCTTCAATATAATACTCTTCTGTAATGAAACTTTTTCTACTCCTTTCTAGTGCATAAATTAACTAATGAAAGCAAAAAGGCGCTCCTTAAAGATTGTTTCCAAATCTTTAAGGAGCGCCTTTGCTCCATATTAATTATTAATAAATTATCACTTTATAAACCAACTGACAAGGAATTTGTTAAAAGTATACAGTATAAATTGTAGAATTATAATTAATTTGGTAAAAAATTCTCAACTTTAACAAACTTTAATTTAACTAGCCTCTTCTTTCCTTTTCTCAATCGATTTCTTCTGGATATTTAAGACGTATCCTTTAAGTCGTTCTAATTTCGTCTCCCTAGCCCTCTGAACCACAAAAGCAGACTTGTCCTTCCTCTGATAAGTCATCCTTAATATTCCCCTCATTGATCACCGCATGGCTAAAATCTGGCATCCCACTTCCGAATATTGCTTCGACAGCACTACTGTTGTTTATCATAATATTTGTGATAGCCAAACCAACTTGGGCCGCTAAGTTTAGTCTTTCTATCCACTGGAAGCAATAAAAATGGGTAACTGGATGACGTGATCCATCCTTAGCAGGTGTAGAGAACCATACTGTATAACTGTACCCATCATAAGACTCATCCTTACAATGATTAAACGTGGCATTGTCAGGAATTAAAATCATATTCCTCCCTATTTTTATCGAAGCATTCCGCGCATCTAAGATTTTCTGGGCGTCAATATTCTTTTTCAGAAAATTAATAACCGCAACATCTGCAAGAGTGCTGGTATCCCCCATTGCCCGACCTTCTGCGATGTCCTTTAGAAGACGCCTCATAATCTTTCCGCTTCGAGTCTTAGGTAATTCAGCCGTCAAAAAAATGTCATCTGGTCGGGCGAGTGCACCGATTTTTAGGACAACATGCGCTTTAAGTTCATCAATTAGCCCATCGTGGATTACTATTCCTTCTTTTAAACTGACGAAGGCAAACACCGCTTGCCCCTTTACTTCGTGAATTCTACCCACGCAGGCTGCTTCAGCAACCGATGGATGATCAACCAAAGCACCTTCTACTTCCGCAGTCCCAATCCGATGTCCCGAGACATTGATGACATCATCCACGCGACCAATCACCCAGAAATAACCATCTTCATCCCATTTCGCTTCATCTCCGGTAAAATACACACCAGGAAACTGGCTCCAATACGTGTCCTCATAGCGTTTGTCATCACCATACACCGTTTTAAGCATCGCAGGCCAAGGCTCGCGAACTACTAAATACCCCCCCTCACCTTTCGGTACTGGATCGCCCACAGAATCCACTACTTCTAAACGGACACCTGGGAACGGGATCGTGCACGATCCTGGCTTTAGAGGGGTAATCCCTGGAACGGGTGTCATCATAATCATACCAGTTTCCGTTTGCCACCAGGTATCTACTATGGGGCAGCGCTCTCCCCCAATATATTTATAGTACCACATCCAAGCTTCTGGGTTAATCGGTTCTCCGACCGAACCCAAGAGTCGTAAACTCGATAGATCCCTGCCTAAAGGATAACTTTCCCCCCATTTCATAAACGTGCGAATTGCGGTTGGTGCAGTATATAAAATTGTTACCCTATATTTCTCGATGATTTCCCAATACCGATCCTTTTCCGGATAATCCGGCGCTCCTTCATACATAACAACCGTTGCACCATTAGATAATGGTCCATACACCAAATAACTATGTCCTGTTATCCAACCAACATCAGCAGTACACCAATAGACATCTTCTTCTTTGAGGTCAAATACCCATTCATGAGTTGTTGAAACTCCAACCATATAACCACCAACAGTATGAACAACTCCTTTGGGTTTTCCAGTTGTTCCGCTTGTGTAAAGAATGAAAAGCATATCATCCGCTTCCATTGGTTCGGCTGGGCAGACGAGTGAGACATTCTTAATGACCTCGTGATACCAGATATCTCGTTCTTCTTGCATATTAACAGGCTGACCCGTCCGTTGAACAACGATCACTTTTTCAACACATGTAACATTGCGAAGTGCTTGATCCACACTTTCTTTCAACGGAATGATATTTCCACGACGATAACTTCCATCGGATGTAACGACAACCTTTGCCTGAGCGTCTAGGACTCTGTCCCTCAAAGCTTCCGCACTGAATCCACCAAATACGACAGTATGCGGAGCTCCAAGCCTAGCACAAGCGAGCATAGCGATCACAGTCTCTGGGATCATGGGCATATAAATTGTCACGCGGTCTCCCTTTTCTACCCCTAAAGACTTGAGAACATTCGCAAACTGGGATACCTCACGATGAAGATCTTGATAGGTTAAGACTCTACGATCTCCAAGTTCTCCTTCAAATATTAGTGCCGCTTTATTCCGACGCGCCCCCTCTAAATGTCGATCTAAGCAATTATAAGCTGCATTTAATTTTCCGCCGACATACCACTTGGCAAAAGGATGATTCCATTCTAGAACTGTGTTCCATGGTTTAAACCAGTCCAACCGTTTTCCCTGTTCGTCCCAAAACTTCGTCCGTTCCTGTCCTAGTTCGTGAATATTAGGGTTTTGAATTACGGCTTTTGAGCTAAACCCTGTAGGAGGGAAAAACAACCGTTTTTCCTCCAGTAACCCTTCACGGTGTTTCTCTTTCATATATCACGCCTCCTATTTATTATTTGTTATATAATACACTATAATTAGCATAATGTTAAGAATTTTTTATTTGCAATTTTAAACATTCGGGTGTTAGATTTTCCACCCCTAAAAAAGAAGCAGTCCCCAAGCCTAAAATGATCCATAACAAAGACACCCAATGCAGGAGTGGGGAATGGAACAAGGGAACAGGTACACTGTTTCGAAGAAACAAAACAAAGAAACAGAGAAGAAACAACACTCTTGTCCCCCTGTTCCCCAAATTGACTGTACATATTTTGAAATTTCCTCTAATCTTCTTGTGTAACTTGTTTGACTTGGGTAGGAAAATAAAGCTTTCTGTCGAAAATAAATAAGCTTGTTATAAATGTGTATTTTTTAACACGAGGGAGAGACTTTTATGAATTACGTTCCAAACTTTAAGCCACATAATCCTAACAACAATGCTCTGCTCATAAACCGCTTTAAACCTTTAGGATTTTACCTTTTCCTCTTTGCTATACTTTCATTCCAAGTCGTATTGATCATACTCACTTTATTTGGTAATCAAGTAATCTCCCCCCATCTATCCTTGAAACTTGAAAACTTCGCGAACCTAGTTCATAACAACCAGTATGATAATGCCCGAACTGAGTTAAATGAGATCAATGCCCTAGTTCGTGGAAGTATAAACGATTCCACAGCAATTCAAATTAACGAAATTTTAGCCAATAAATTTGCCAGTATCACAGATCAAATCTTATTGGAGAAATCCGAATTTCAAACCTATGAATTTAATAACGGAATTACTTTATTCCAAAAAGAGTTGCTCCCTATCATTGATTCTCAGTTAAAGGAGGTTACAAAGGTTTATATTGATACTGGGGCAGATTACGATAAAATTACTTACTACCTGCAAAACATAGAGAAACTTGGCTTTGAAAATTCCGTCAAATCCTATCAAAATAAACTTGAATCTTATTATCAATCCCGTCAGAATTTCGCCACTGCTAATCAATACTTCGCCACTAACGATTACCTTAAGTCCATACCGTTGTACCAAAAAGTAATTCCAGAGGATGAAAAGGACTTTCAAGTTGCTCAGGAAAAAATCAAAGAAGGTTTAGCTATTGTATACCCAGAGTACCTAGCTATTGCCGCTGCTCTTGCCAGCGAGCAACAATACAAAGAAGCTTACGATGCCCTTCAGACGATCTCCGAGTACTATCCGAACGATACTGAGCTATTGACCAAGCTAACGGATTACAAAAAAGCCCAAGCGATGGTTCTCTATCAAGGACCAATAGAACACATATTTTTTCACCCCTTACTAGCTTATCCTGAGCTGGCTTTTGATAATGACCACCAATCTAAAGGCTTTAATGACTGGTTTATAACTGTCAAGGAATTTAAAAAAATTCTTGATTCTTTATACAAAAATAACTATATCCTGATTGATATTCATGCAATTTTCAACAACTCGGAAGATGGGAAGCCTCTGACTGTTAGAAAAGATTTATTACTACCAGCCGGTAAGAAGCCTTTGATTATTTCAATTGACGACCTAAATTACTACGAATATATGATTCCGAATGGCACAGTCCATAAGTTAATCCTTGATGAACAGGGGAATATTTCCACCTTTTCTATGTCTCCACAGGGAGTACCTACTACTTCTCGAGATAATGAAATCATCCCAATCCTCGATCAATTTGTACAGAAACACGAAGACTTTTCCTTAAATGGAGCCAAAGGTATCCTTGCGCTCACTGGGTATGAAGGGATTTTAGGGTACCGAACCCATCAGTTAGACTCCCCCAACTTTGAGTTTGAAAAAAATCATGCCCTCACCATCATAAAACGCTTAAAGGAAACAGGTTGGTCCTTTGCTTCCCATGGGTACGGTCACCATGATGCCAGAAAAGTCCCTCTCACTGTATTGACAAGAGATACCCAGCGCTGGCTAACGGAAGTGGCCCCTTTGACAGGCCTTACCGATGTATATATTTATCCCTTTGGAAGTTCCGTCCTACCCGGTGACCCTAAGTTCCAATATCTACTCGATAAAGGTTTCAAAGTTTTATGCGCTGTCGGTCCAAACCCATATTCAAAAAGCGGAAACGATTACCTCATGATGGATAGAAGACATATTGACGGTATGGCTTTACAATCTCAGGCCGCTTTACTTAAAGGATTTTTTGAAAGTTCGGAAATTATTGATGAGGATAGACCTCAATTGATTCCCTAAGCGCCCCGAAACAGAGGGACAGGTGTTTTTCGGAAGTTGAACAATCAAAGTTATTTTGGTAGAGTAGATGATTAATTAGACGTTAATATTTAGTTGAAAGGTTCTGTTATTAATGTTAGATATTGCAATAATTGGTGGCTTAGTGTTGGATGGAACGGGTAATACGCCCAATCATAATGACATTGGGATCAAGGATGGCATGATTGTAGAGGTGGCTAAGGCTCTGTCAACTGATGCGAGCATCGTCATCGATGCCACCCACCAAATGGTTGCTCCGGGGTTCATCGATGTGCATAGTCATTGTGACTTAGTACCGTTTATGTCTGGTCCAATCCGTGAAAGTAGAATAAGACAAGGGGTTACAACTGAACTGATTGGGCAATGTGGTCTCGGATCAGCTCCCCATACGGAAACGATGCAAGATTGGCGCAATTATCTAGCCCCAATCTTAGGAAATCTGCCTCAAACATGGAATTGGCCCAATTTTTCATCCTTCTTATGTGATTTAAATAAAG
The DNA here is from genome assembly GCF_054657535.1 of Desulfosporosinus burensis. NCBI lineage: Bacteria > Bacillati > Bacillota > Clostridia > Eubacteriales > Desulfitobacteriaceae > Desulfosporosinus > Desulfosporosinus burensis. Next base: position 109,521 of record NZ_BAAHYN010000009.1, on the reverse strand, counting down.
TAAAAAAGCCCAACAACATAGCTCCTTTAATCGGGCATGGAGCTATTAGAGCCCAAGTTTTAGGTTTAAAAAATGTCACACCTTCAGCAAAAGATCTGGAGAGGATGAGCATGATCGTGGAAGAAGCCATGTCACAGGGAGCTTTAGGCATTTCCTATGGTTTGGCTTATTTACCAGGAATGTTTGCCTCTAAACAAGAACTTGTCGCACTAAGTTCGGTAGTGGCAGCTCATAATGGCATTATGATGATCCATATTCGTAGCCACTCTCGCCAAGTCCGTGAAGGAATGACCGAGGCCCTAGCTGTAGCCAAAGAATCCGGGATTAAGTTGCAGATATCCCATATGCGCTCCTATGCTAATCCAAAGTTCGGTATTACTGGTCAGGCATTGATAGAAATGGTGGAACAAGCTAGGATGGATGGCGTCGATGTCACCTTCGATCAACACCCTTATCGGGCCGGCAGTACACTCTTGTCTCAAATTCTACCCCCTTGGGCCAAGGAAGGTGGTAGTCCTGAAATCATTCGCAGACTAAAGGACCCGCAACAGCGGGCTAGGTTAAAGGCAGAATTGAATGATAACGGGCCAGATTATCCGGGTTGGGATAACTTTGTTGGGATGGTGGGATGGTCAAATATAATGATTAGTTCGACCTTTAACCAGCGAAACAAATGGGCTGAAGGTCAAACAGCGACTCAGGTAGTCCGAAAAACAGGCTTAGAACCAACCAAACTCGTTCATGAAATAATTGATCAGATCGCTGAACTTTTGATTAGCGAGGATTGTCGGTGTTCCATGGTACTGCACAATCTTTTTTCCGAGGAAGATATTGTTGCTTTGCTGAAACACCCGTTGTGTCAAATAGGTTCGGATGGAATTCCTACGGGCAAACCACATCCCCGTTTATATGGCACATACCCTAAGTTCTTGGGAGAATATGTCCGAGATAAAAAGCTCATGACTTGGGCAGAAGGTATCAAGAGAATCACGGGAGACCCGGCCACTAGGTTAAACTTACCTACTAAAGGATTCATTAGAGAAGGCTATAGTGCCGATCTAGTCGTATTTGAACCCGAAACTATTAATGCTCCGGAGGATTACAATAAGCCCTCCGAGTTCCCTACAGGACTTAATTTCACCATAGTCAATGGTCAGGTTGCTCTGTCAAATGGAAAAATTCTATCTAATGAAGCCGGAAAGCTGATTCTTAAGTTTGCTCAACATAACGTGCAATGAAAGTACCAACGACTAAGGCCCATACCGGAGCACCTATATTAAAAATCGTGATACTCGATACGGCGATGACAAAGGTAAAGGCCGCACTCATTTTCATCGTCGGCTTCGAGAAGCCAACAGACAAGCTATTTCCGAACACTCCCAACAGGGCAAAGCCAACCAGTATTGAAATAAACGCCTTCGGTAAAGCCTGAAACAAAGGAACCAGCTTCCAGGCAAATAAGCCGAACACAAGAATGATGCATCCAGAAATAACCGCTCCCATATATCGTTTCTCTTTCGGCCCTGCCTCTTGATCTGAACAAATAGCTGACATCATTCCTGCCACGTTGGCAGACTGCCCTCCGAAAAAACTCGTAATGATCGTAAAAATACCACTTAAGGCTATGATTCGATTCACGGGGGGCCGATAACCATTTTGCTCCAAAGCGCCTATTCCGACGGCAGCATCATTACTTAAAATAAGTAGGGCGAGAGGAATCGAAACGGAAATAAAGCTCATGAGATTAAATTCTGGAAGTTGAAGAATCGGAATTACAAAGGACGTTATTAATCCACTGCTTTTCAAGGGCTGTGTTAAAAGTAAGAGAATTAAACCCATCACTATAGCCGCCACCATTGGGGGAATCCGTGTTCGAAATTTGGTAAACATAAAATATGCAAGGAGGGAGATTCCACCGATCAGCGGGAGTTGGTGTATCGCCCCCACATAGTTAACCATATACTTCGTGATCATTCCTGCTAACATTACTGCAATGATTTGTTTGGGTACATATTCAAGTAGCTTTGAAAAAACACCCAGATAGCCAATCAACAGCATCAATAGGCCTGCAAAAAGGTAGGAACCGATGAGCTGGTGATAGGTAAATTGAGCCGTAACTGTTGTTAGAAAGGCAATACCCGTAATTGAGTGGGCCCCCACAATCGGCATACGATAGTACAGTGGCACTAGAATGCTAAAAATCCCACCGAACACATAGACTGCGAACATCCAGAGAATCGTCTGTGTCGTAGTAAAGTTACCATTTGAAGCAGCCTCTATTACCATGGCAGGTGGACCCGTTATCGCCAAGAGGCCTGAGGCAATTCCTGCCGCTATATTTCCATAATTTAAATCCTTTAATCTACTCATGCTCTTAATCTCCCAATTGTTTAATATCGTACAGCCTCCATTATACTCTTTTCTTAGACAAATAGTTGCACTAAAAATAGCTTGAAAAGGTATAAAAGCTAACCAGTCGGTTAGCTTTTCCAATGGGAAACCTGCTTAAAAATAAAATTCAAATTATCCATATGGAATTTAGTAATCCCCTCCCGAACCCTTTACTCGACCCTTCGCGAACGTTGAGTCATGCCAATACTCAAAGCCAAAGCTTACGGCTAGCTTTCAAATTTTTCTCTAGATGGACATTTGATGGATATTATCTAGTTCTTCCTCAGAAACGTCAAAAACAGCATTCTCAGCCGCAGAATTCGGGATCTCTGTAAAGTGTTCCGGCAAACGATCATTCACATTGGTAAACCCTGCCGCTTGATTAAAGGCTCGTTCCCACTGGATAGTATTCATCCCAAGCGCTTGCAGGTCCTCAAACACATAGTCCATTCCTAGCTGGGCACTAACCAATCGACAGAGGATTTCCGGATGAGCTCCTAGTACTCCCATGGAAAATACACATAACCCCAGGGCATCATATACTGGTACCGCATACTGCGCCTTCTGAGAGAAAGCTGCCTGTCCCTCAGGAGCGTTATGTTTTAAACTCGCCCGAATGGTATTTCCGGCAGTGTGATCCGCACCCATTGGAGATGTCGCATAGGTTACCCCAATCCCTTTAATGGCTCGTGGCTCATAAGCGGCCATGGCCTGTCCTTTCACCACAGGGACTTCAAGCACCCCTAGAATCTTGCCAGCAAGCTTTGCCCCATTACCAATAACTCTTCCTGTTAAGGTTGCCTTGCCGACTTCTTCTACTAGACTGATAGCCCCCTCATGGTCTCCAAAGCTAAGCAGTCCGCCAGCCATTGCCACTCCGAGCGCAGCTCCTGTTTCTATCGTATCCAATCCATAGTCGTTGCACAAATAATTGAGACGAGCGATGACATCGAGATCCTCGATCTCCAGATTCGACCCCATTAGGGCAATCGTTTCATATTCTAAGGGGGCAACCACGTCTTTTCCCTGCTCATCAACATAAACATTCGAACACTTGATCAAACAGCCCGGCATACAGGCATGCGATGGCTTTCCCTTGCGAGTGAGGATCGTTTCACGTAGGGTTTCCCCACTAATCTTGTCCACTCCTGAGAATTGACCCGTGGAAAAGTTACGTGTCGGCAGCCCTCCAAGAGCATTGGTCACATTTACCAACGCAGCCGTCCCAAAGTCAGCATAGGTTTGTATTAAAGGAGATGTTTTAAGAAGCTGAGCATATTCCTGAATTACCCTTTTGAACGCCTCGGGTCGTTTAGGTTCATGATAACCAGCCCCTGTATCATCAAGCACCAAGGCCTTAAGCCCTTTTGATCCCATGACCGCGCCGAGTCCCCCACGGCCGCTGTACCGACTTGGAACTCCATCAGCGTCTGTATTAGCAATGCCGGCTGCCAGCAGGCGATTTTCGCCGGCAGGCCCAATACAAGAAACGGCAAACTTCTCGCCAAAGTCTTGTCTCAAACGGGCCGTAGTCTCATACACCCCACAGCCCCAATAGCTATTATCTGGAAGCAGTTCTGCGCCTGATACCGTGATTTTAAGGATATATTTCTGAGCACCTTTAGGAAGATCCTCAATGATCACCGCTTGATAGCCGAGTCGAGCTAGCTTTATGCCAACGACCCCGCCCCCATTGCTTTCTTTGATTCCACCTGTTAACGGACTTTTACCTCCAATAGAAATTCGCCCAGAGCTAAAAACGTTACTCCCACCGAGAAGTCCAGGGGTAAAAATTAACCGATTATGCCGCCCTAAAGGTTCACAGGTTGACTTCACTTCTGCCAGCATGTATTTGGCAATAAACGCTCTACCGCCGAGCAGGTGATACTCTTCTTTGGGCTCTTCAGTCACGAGGCTCAAGGTTGACATATTCACCCGTAATATTTTGCTCATTGACATTCCATCTCCCTTTGTCCTTTATAGCCTAAGTTTATGAATAGTCAGTAATCTCACTTCTTTGTAGGATTGCTGTGCATCATATATCAACCATTATAAATTAATTAGCCAATTACAACAAAGGTTATAATTTTAACGAAAACATGTCTAGAATAAAGACACGGGTGTAGAGAGAACGATCTTCTACACCCGTGTTACAAGTCTTTTACATCAGTAAGTCAGTCCGTGCCATACTAATGAAGGATCCATTTGTCGTTCCGCGTAAGGTCCTGCTTCCTTCGCGTAAGGAGGAGTTCCGACTAGTATGAAATGATATCCCCGAGCAAGGTGGTAATCGATTAAAGTCATAGTAAAAACCTTCAACGACCAAAGGATTTAAATGGTAAATTTGCTGGAGATGAGTGTGTTTGTTTGGAGAAAAAGCGATGCAACTAGACTGTCTTTTTGCTAGGGAATGTATAACCTTCTCACACTTTTGATGTTCCTGCCATGATTTCGATTCATCCATGACAAGGCCTCCCTTCTATAAAAGAAACTTCAGCTGGTGCCAAGCCTTGGGGAAGGCGGCCGGTCGAATCCGTACCATTCATGGCGTATTCGACACTAGGCAGTGTCATGTGTCGTCGCCGTAGTTGCATGCGTTGTCTCGACAGAACTTTCTTATCATGTGTTTTGATAATTCTTGATTAATTCTTGACTAATTCCTTTTTTCTCTTCAACACAGGTAATAATACTGCTACTAAAAGACTAATCAAAGCTAAAATCATAAATACTGCACTTACCGGACGAGTAAATAAGACAGTCCAATTATTATGAAAGCTGATCATCGTAGTCAAAAAGGAACTCTCCGCCAACGGACCAAGAATTGCTCCTAATACTAATGGGGTAGCCGGGTAATTAAACCGATGCATTAGATAACCCACTAATCCAAAACTAAATAATATCCATACGTCCTGTATATTCGAGCGGAGCGCATATGCTCCCAACATACAGAGCACCAGAATGAATGAAGATGTTACTGCTTCCGGTGCCTTTAATATTTTCATAAGAGGTCTTACGGACAAAAAGCCAAGTAAGATCATCATTGCTAAACAAATAAAGATTGAACCATAAATTGCATAGATTAGAGGACCATTATTCATGAAAATTCCCGGTCCGGGTTGAATTCCGTGCAATAAAAATGCCCCCATTAAAATAGCCGTTGCGCCACTTCCCGGTATTCCCAAGGTAAGTAACGGAATCATAGCACCTCCGACAGATGCCGTAGCTGCCGATTGGCTCGACAGTATCCCTTCAGGTGCTCCTTCACCCATTTGTTGCCGGTTATTCCCAACCTGTTTTTCCACGCCATACCCGAGAAATGCAGCGATAGTAGCTCCAGCTCCGGGCACAAAACCAATAAAGGTCCCAAGAATACTGCTCCTGAAAAAAGTAGCGTATAGCTTTCTGAACTCCCCGAACGAAGGCAATGTTGTATTAACTTTACTTACCAGTTTTAAACTTGGCGCCGAAAAGCCCCGTTCCATTCTGGAAAATATTTCCGCTACGGCATAAACCCCTATTAAGACGTTCAGATAATCAATACCTCCACGGAGCAGATCAGTATTAAACGTAAATCTATCCACCCCGTACATTGCATCGACTCCTATTGTAGATATCAAAAGTCCCAAGGCCAAGGATACAATGCTATGCCGTATTGAAGCATCCCCTAAGAACAAGACACTTGTCAGCCCTAAAAAGACAATAGCAAAATACTCAGGACTAGAAAACTTGAGAGCGACCTGCGCTAGGGGCGCTGACACTAAAACCAAAAGGATTGCGGAAAACAATCCACCGGAGATCGTAGCCACTAGAGTCCAACCCAACGCTTTTGCTCCCAGTCCTTGGCGAGCCATTGGATAACCATCCCAAAGCAAAGGTACATGAATCGGATCTCCAGGAATCTTAAATAATATCGCCGGAAATGCCCCTCCATAAGTACCCGCCAGATAGATAGACGTTAACAAAATTATGGCATTTGTAGCATCCATAACATAAGTAAATGGCAACACTAAGATTATACCGGTAATTAGTGTCAAGCCAGGAACTGCAGCACATACCATCCCAACAATCGCCCCGACCAAAATCATCAGTAACGTAACCAGATTCAAATCCGCAATTATTCCCTGACCCAAGCTGGATAGAATTTGGATAATGGTGTCCATTGATTCACTCCTTTCTAATGTAGTAAATTTCTCCAATAACTTAAAGCTAACTAACCCCTAGCATTTTATAGAGTAAAAAAGTAAATTCACCAAAAAACCCTATTCCCGCGGGTAAGGATATATAGACAATCTTACTAAAGACGATCAAGAGGCTAAAGGAGCCAACAAAACTGCTGCTTATAATCACCTTTTTATTCCGGTATTGGCCTAATAACATTAGGGCGGCAAGATATAGAGCAGTGCAAATGATAAATCCAATAATAGGCAGTAAGTAGATGTATACACCAGTAATTACCATACCTCCTATTAAGAATAACGGATACTTTTTGATTGAAGACTCCACATCGGCATCTTCGGCAGGATTTATTTCTTCTGTTGAATCATGCTTTTCCTTATTTAAAAGTAACATTACAATATCAGCGACCGAAAAGACTATGATCAATATACATAACATTTTGGGCCAGAAATCCGGTCCAAGCCGCCCTGGCGCCCTCGTAATAACAAATTTAGTCGCCAGATAATAGCAAATAGCACTAAAAAGTATAAGTAGAACATTGAGTATTAGCTGCTGAGACTTTTTCTTGTCCACTGTTACTCCCCCAATCCCTTTAGTAATGTAGGATTTAAATTAAAGGGCAAAAGCATCAGCCAACCAAAGCCATACCTTCGCCCTTTAATCATTAGCCTAATCTCATTTCCCTAAAGCTTTATTCATCTCCATAACACTGTCCGCCAACGCTTTCTTGGCGTCTTCAGGTCCCATAAAACTATCCGCTGTAGTATAGTTAACCTTTAGAAACTTTTGGAAATCAGGTGATTTATCATATATTTCTTTCAGAGCATTACTTAAAATCTTTATATGCTCAGCAGAGGTTCCGGCCTTCATAATAATTGTCCGGTCAAACGGAAAGAATACCTTCATGTTCAGTTCCCCAGTAGATGGAATATCTGGGAATTCTGGCATCCGTTTCTCGTCAAAGACTAGAACCGGACGCATTTGCTTTTGGTCTAGATATGAGGCTACGTCTCCAGCTTGTTCATACAAAACTTCAGCATGGCCACCTAAAATCGACGTATAACGCTCGCCTGGATTGGAATATGGCACTTTATTTACTTTAAGACCATGATTCTGGGCTAAGTAGGTAAGTGCTACATCATCAATTGATCCTTCTCCATTTCCCGCCACTTTCACTTGGCCTGGATTTTCTTTAATTTTCTTTTCAAGGTCAGCCCAGGTCTTAATAGGACTATTCATAGCTACAAAAAAGAACGACGGAGCTTTGAGCATGCGTGCAACTGGTGTAAATTCATCTAATTTAAAAGCAGGTTTAGCACTTGCCAGCGTTGCATGGGTATCTGTTACATAGACATATATGTTGTATCCGTCAGCAGGCTCTGTTACTAGTTTTGCCATTCCTACACTCCCAGAGGCACCAGCCATATTCACAACTGGGAAGGAAACACCCAACTTTTGGCTTAATTCCTTACTCAGTAAACGACCTAATTGATCTGCGCCTCCACCAGGTCCAAATGGTACGATGATGTTTACTGGTCTAGTCGGATATTTTTCCACTTTTACTTGAGCATTATCGGGCTTTTGACTAACACTTGTTGTTCCACATCCTGTTCCAATTGCCAGAACTAATGCTATGACCAATATTAAAGCTCCGATCCTTTTCAGGCTCTTATCTTTACTCAAAACACGCTTCATATTTAAGCACCTCCTATATTATTTTCGTGATTAATTAATCCCCTTTTTCCACTAGGAATAAATTACCATTTGAAATTTTCTAGGAAAGCCAGACTTTGAGACCATCCATCACCAACCTTTCAAAGTCTAAAAGAATGTTCTTTCTCCAAATAACCAGACATAGCTCTTATTTAGAATTTAGAAATTTAATAATTTCTTTGGAAAATGCAGGGACATCGTCCGGTACACGGGAAGTGATTAGATTGCCATCAACTACAACTGCTTGATCCAAAAACTCTGCACCCGCATTAACTAAATCGTCTTTAATCGATTGGCAGGCAGTAACCTGCTTACCTTTTAAAATACCTGCCGATATCAAAACCCATCCGGCATGGCAGATCGCTGCTACTACTTTGCCATTCTTGAATAATTCGCGGACAATTTCCAGCATTTGCGTACTTATTCGCATTTTATCGGGAGCAAATCCACCGGGAATTATGACACCATCTAATTCAGCACTATTTATAGTCGAAGGATTAAGCCCTCTAGTGAGCGTCCCCAGTTTACTTGTATAAACATCTGCTCTTCCAGAACCTATTACTACAACCTCAAACCCTTCCTCAAGCATACGGTAATACGGATACCAAAACTCAATTTCGTTATAATTATCTTCGACAAATATTCCAATTTTCTTCTTTTCCATAAAAGCATCCTTTCAAATAATTTTTATATTTGTGATAATTTCCAATGGAGAGTTTTTCATAAATCTCAATTGTCTAGATTGAAAAATGTTATAATCCTTTAATTGAATATGATCCATCTTGTTGCCCTAAAGCACCTGTTTAAGTAATGTACCAATCATACTTGGTCGGTCGGCCACAAGAGCGCCAACAGCAGTCAACGCTTCAACCTTGTCCGCTACTGTGCCTTTGCCAGCTGTAATAATTGCTCCAGCATGGCCCATTTTTTGTCCTTTCGGTGCTGTTCTGCCGCCCATAAAACCAACTAATGGCTTGGTAAATATCCCTTTTCCAATAGCCTCGGCAACTTCCTCTTCCATTGTCCCGCCGATTTCCCCGATCATAACAACTGCATCTGTATCGGGGTCCTTTTCAAAAAGCGGCAAGATCTCCGCAAAACGTGTGAAAGGTACAGGATCCCCCCCGACCCCAATCACAGAGGTAGAACCAAAGCCGGCCTTAACAATTTCAGCCGTAACCTCGTTAGTTAAGGATCCACTTCTGGTCATTAACCCAATACGACCAGGTTTATAAACCCTCTCCAACCAGTATGGAAAAAAGCCCATCATTGCTTTACCTGTGGAGATAATACCTGTCGTATTCCCTCCGATAACCATGGCACCTTCAGAAAGAGCAGCTTTGCGGATTTGGACCATTTCATGGAGCGGAATTCCCTCAGCAGTAACTACAATTGTTTTAATACCAGAGTCCAAGGCCTCAAATATCGCACCTTTTGCAAAACGCGGTGGAACAAAGAGTAAGGAGGCATCGACTTGTTTGTGTTCCACCGCCCTGCGAACCGTATGATAAACTGGTACCCCGTCAACCTCCTGACCCTCTTTTCCGGGAGTAACACCCACAACCACATTCGTTCCATAGTCTTTCATGTGCTTAGCCCAAAAGCTTCCCTCTTTACCTGTAATTCCTTGGATAAGTACTCTTGTGCTGGAATCAATGATAATACTCATCTGGAACCACCTCCCGCTAACTCCACTGCTTTCTTAACAGCCTCTTCTGTATCATTAAGTGGATTCAAGCCAACACTTCTTAACAACTCCTGGGCCTCTTCTTCACCTGTACCACGGATAACAGCCACAATCGGAATATCTGGTTTTAACTCTTTAACTGCATCAACAATTCCTTGAGCCATAATATCGGCACGTGCTATTGTTCCAAAAGTAGCAATTAGGATGCACTTTGGTTTACTATCCAGCATCATTTTCATGCATTTTTGGGCTTTATGATAGTTAGGTCCTCCAAATTCAAGATAGTTTGCCACAGTACCACCGTAATAGCTGATTAAATCATAGACTACGTTAGCCAGTCCCGCACCGGCAACCATTAGGCCAATATCCCCATCAAATTGGATATAGGGTATGCCATCCTGTGCTGCTTCGTACTCAAAGTCATTTTTATAATAGTCCCGAGTGATGGAATAGCGGCTCTGTTTAAATAGGGCATTATCGTCAATGTTGAACTTTCCGTCGGCAGCGATCATGGTGCCGTCTTTAAGGATCATCAGGGGATTAATCTCCACAAGTTCTGCGTCAAATTTTACAAATAACTCGTAAAGTTTCAAAAGAACTTTACTTCCTGATGCAGTCTGATCTTTGTTAAGTCCCAGAGAGTACATAACATTACTAGCTTGGAACGGCATCAGACCCTTTGCAAGATCAACTTTTTCCTTGATAATTTTTTCCGGCGTTGTTCGAGCAGTTACTTCTATTTCTACCCCGCCATCGAGACATGCCATGACAAGTGCTGATCCACTGACCGGGTCAATTGTGATTGCGATATACATTTCCTTTTCGAACTCAACGGCACCTTCAACCAATAATTTCTTACCAGTAATGTTAAAGATACGTTCAGCTTCTATACTTGCCTCTTCTTTAGTTGCAATAAATTTGACCAATCCGGCTTTACCACGACCACCTTGCAAAACCTGCGCTTTAAGTACACAAGGGAGACCAATCTCATCCAAAGCTTTGTCCAATTCGCTAATACTGCTTATGAGCGTGCTGGCCGGAACGGGAATTCCTTGCTCTTTAAACAGTTCCTTTGCTTGATATTCAAATAGTTTCATTTCTCTGCCCTCCCTATTTTAGCGACCATTTTTAGCGACCATATTTGGCCCAATATGACTCAAATAACTCCTCTTCAGTAGGGATTACTTCTGGAATCAACCTGGAAACTTTTGTTATATTAATGAAATGTTTATACGAAAGATTTTCCTTGATATTATTGCCTGCCCATGTTCCTCCACCCATGGATAGTGTAAAGTTAAGACCGTTGTCGAAGCTTCCTCCATTACCAAAACATTGAACTTGGTTAATCAAGAGTCGACAAACTTCCATCTCAAAGCCAATCCGCTCGATATGGGATTCATCATTAGTATGCAAACCACAAGAGTGCCCACGTCCTACAAAATTCAAAATACGCTTAGTCAAAGCTAACGCTTGATCAAAATTTTCTACTTTATAGACTGTCAATACTAAAGAAAGTTTCTCACTAGAGAAAGGAAATGCTTTACCTACCCCTGTTTCCTCAACCATTAAGAATGTGGCATTTTCAGCTTCTGGAGTAGTTAAGCTGGCGGCTCTAACCATTTCTTCTGCTGATTTAGCAGTGGTCAGACCCCGACGTTTACCATTTTCATCCCACATAGCCTTGTGTAATTGAACTTTTTCCTCTGCATTACAGAGATAACCGCCTTCTTTTTTCAACGCTTCTACCATCTGATCATAGACTGCAGCTTCTATGACCACAGCGTTATCACTTGAACAACTTGTTGCGTAGTCAAAAGTCTTACTCAACATAATTTTGTGAGCAGCCTCTTGCAAATTAGCGCTTGCATCTACGACTGAAACAACGTTACCAGCACTTACACATACATTAGGTGTGCCACAGGTTTGACCGAGTTTAACATTATTACCTGACCCAGTTACAGTCACGAGGTCAGCTTGTTTCATTAATTGCCCTGTCGATTCTTTAGTAACAGGAAAGGGCAGGGTCTGTACTAGATCAAGAGGTGCGCCTATTTTTGTTAGTTCTGCATGAATATACTCTACAAGTTTTTCTGCCGTAGTAGACCCTTTAGGCGACGGAGCTATGATTGTAGCATTGCGCCCTTTTAAAGCCATCATGGTAATATTTGCTGGGGTTGCACCAGGATTTGTGGAAGGTACTACTGCCGCAACGACGCCGACAGGTTTAGCAATTTCCGTAATCCCTTTAGCCTCATCAATATTTATAACTCCTACTGACTTGGCCTCTTTATCCAATAAATCACGCAATGTACCAAATGTTTTGCGCTTATTTTTAGTGACCTTGTCTTCATATTTACCTAATCCCGTATCACGAACAGAAATCTGAGCTAGTTCTTCAGCATGTTCCTGTTGGTAGATAGCCCAAGCTACTGCTTGAACTAACGTATTTGCTTGTTCCTGTGTATAATCCTTGATTTCTTCCATGGCCGCGCGTCCCCTGGTTATTAGCTCTTCAACAATTAACTTCGTTTCAGCGACTGATTCAGTACTCATGTTACTCATATTAAGACTCCTTCCTCTTTCTGGTTGTTCTCTTTCGCACAATTTTAGGGGGTTTAGCTATAAAATTATTTTATGGTTAATTTTGAATATTCAGTGAATTTTGAACAGTTTTATTATTGTGTTAGCAATAAATTCTATACTAATTTCAGAGGGCGTGAAAATGTCGCCTCAAGAAATCATTCACGCACGCCCTATTTTTAATTAACTTACCAGTTTTTCACATCAAGGTGCTGGTATTTGGGAAGAAAACGGGTAGGCATTTGCAAGGCATCTTTTCTGAATGGGGGAGCAAGTTGGGTTCCATCACAAACGATTTCTAGCACAAATGGCTTACGTAAGCTTATTGCTCTCTTTAAAGCAGGTCCAACATCTTCTGGTTTTTCCACACGAACTCCTTCAGCACCCATAGCAATGGCAACTGGTACAAAGCTGACTGGATTTGGGATGTCTGCACCCACGAAACGATTATTATAGAAGTCGACCTGATTTTTCTTTTCAGCACACCAAGCTCCATTTCTAAAAACAATGGCTACAACGGGTAGGTTATGCTCTACCGCAGTGCTTACCTCATGTAAGCTCATCCCCCAAGCTCCATCACCTACAATCGATATACATGGTGCGTCCGGATTAGCCATTTGCGCCCCTAGTGCTGCTGGATAAGAAAATCCTGTGTTCCCAAAGGTGAGAGCTGCAATATGCTTACCCTCCCCCTTAAACTCAAGATAACTATTCGACGTTGAAGCAACGTTTCCAATGTCAGTGGCTACAATGGCATTATCAGGCAAGGCTTTTTGTATCTCTAACAATGCACGCCGGGGGTTAATCGGTACCCCATCAACCATTGCCAATGTAACAAGCTCATCTCTCCAAGCCTTTACACGAGCTTCGATTGTACCCATACGAGCTTGATCGACTTTCGGAGTAGGTATTTTCGCTTCCAAACGCTTAAGGATCTCAACAGCAGCTTCCTTTGCGTCACCGATAATGCCTACTTCCACTGGATGTGTACGAGCAATATTCCTTGGGTTGATATCGACTTGAATGATCTTAGAACTTTCCGGGAAATAATTGATATCGTATTGTGGCAAAGTACCAAAAACAGATAATCTAGTCCCCAGTGCAAGGATCACATCTGCTTCTGCCAGTGAGTGCATGGCTGCTTTAGATCCCATGTAACCGATGGGTCCAACCCAGAGAGGATGATCACATGGGAAGGCATCATTATGCATATAAGTACAAGCTACCGGAGCAGTTAAGAGTTCAGAAATTTTTGCAACAATATCAGTGCTCTTGGTATCTACGACTCCACGTCCAGAAATAATTACTGGAGTCTTAGCGGAAAGGAGGATTTCAGCAGCTTGATCAAGAGACTCGATAGAACCACAACCACGGTTGTCTACTCGATATTGATGGGGTTCTAATATCTGTTCTTCAACTTCTCCGTAAAAGTAATCTCGTGGGATATCATAAAGTACAGGTCCACGTTCTGCATATGCAATGCGAAATGCTGTTCTTAAACAATCTGCAGCACGTTTGGGATGCGGAACTTTAATTGTTGCTTTTGTGATAGCCTTAAAAATTTGCACAGTATCAGCTTCTTGGAAGCCATCCCAACCAATAGTAGGGGTACCAGCAGATGGACAGAGGATAACCATCGGAGTATGGGCCGAATTAGCAGCAGCTACAGAGGTAACCATGTTAGTGATTCCTGGTCCATTTTGCCCGATGATTACACCACACTTACCTGTAACGCGGCAGAAAGCATCTTCCATATGACCCGCAGATTGCTCATGACGAACCGGGATGAATTTAATTCCAGCCGTCGGGAATAAGTCAAGTAGATCCATAAATGCAGAACCAAGAATACCAGTGACATGGTCAACACCTTCTGCTAATAGTGTCTCACAAATAGCTTCACTTGGTGTCATTTTGATTTTTGCCATTTTTCTTTAACCCTCCCTCATTTATTACTTTTTTAATTAATTACAACTTTCGTACCTACGTCATGACGTCCGTACCAGTTGTTGTTTATACTATATGGTTAACTAAGTGATAAGTCAATTATCAAACAATTTGTCGTCAATAAATAATTTTAATGACCAAAGAGTAAAAGATAGATTTTAAAAAAAGTCCCCACCTTTTAACAAGGTGAGGACTTTTTTATTTTACACTAACTTAATGACGTGACATCCTTATATTTACTGAATATATATCGGCTCGTAAAATTGCATTAACAAATTCAATTAGTTTACCTTCAGGATCCCAAGTCGATCTTTTTATTACAAGTACGCTCGACGTTTTAGAAATACCCAACAAGGCTGCATCTTCCTTTGAAGGTTTGTTACTAGTGATTATTTCTTGGGCTGTCCATGGAGTAATTCCAATATCGAATTCTAGCAGCTTGTAAATATTGGCATCATTTAAATCATAACTCGCTAATTTTAGTCCAGTTTCCGTTTCAAAACACTTTCTCTCAATGGCCACTACTTTGTCGTTAGCAGACCTCAACCTTTCAATTACATAGAATTCTTGTCCACCAAACATATCCGAAATTACTTGCGGCGAAGACTTAATTCCTTTAGAAAGCAACTTGGCCCCAGGTTTCATTCCTGCACGTTTAATAGTTTCTGAAAAAGTGCTAATATTGCCCAGCCATTGTTCTTGGATCGGTCTCAATGAGACAAACGTCCCTTTACCGTGCCTTTTTTCCACTACTCCTTCTCGCTCTAAGGTCGCTACTGCCTCTCGGACAGTTGTTCTGCTCACAGAAAAAATATCCATAAGTTCCCTTTCACTAGGTATTTTTCCCTCAATATTCCCATTCCGAATCTCCTCATTGAGACAATCCTTTATTTGAACATGTAATGGTAATTGGCTTTTAGTATTTATTTTCAATATTTATCGCTCCACTTCCGCTATTTGGGCTTATACAATTATGTTTAAAACGCATCCTTTTGTTAAGTTAATAATTATAATATTGATACAGCCAAAGATGGGTAAAAATCAAAAATCAAAATAATCATTAAGTACAGTACAAAATCCATATCTTCCCATTATCGTTTGAATAATACGTTGTAACGTCACGACGTACGTACCACCGATCTAAATATAAATTAAATCTAGTAAATAGTCAATTGGCTTAAACATTTTGTCCATAACCTATAATAACTCTAATTTGAGTAAATGGCTACCCTCTGGTACCCCAAGTCTATACTTCTGTTAAATCTAATAAAACTATGCATCGGTTGGCCATAAACTTCTCTGTTCGCCAAGCCAAGTTCTAGACAGACCCTTCTTCCTCCCCAGCATACGGCACTAGACTCTGCTTAATTTTGCGAATTCCACCGCGTGGATCTTTAACATCCCCTTCATAGCGTGGGATGACGTGAATATGCGCGTGAAAAATTGTCTGCCCTGCGGCTGCCCCAATATTCAATCCAATGTTATATCCATCGGGGTGGAACCTCTTATTAAGCTCCTCTTTTACCACTTCGATCAGCTTCCAGAGACTCATTGCTTCTTCTGAGGTTGCCTCAAACAAATTTGCTAGATGCCTTTTGGGGATAATAAGTATATGACCTTCATTCACAGGGTACTTATCGAAAAAGGCCTGTGACAGTTCGTTTTCTACTAGGATTTCAGTCTCTTCTAATCTACAAAAAATGCATGGAGCCACAATGGGTTCCCCCTCTCGATGATCACAGTCCATGAACTGCTATTGAACTATAGGATAAGGGTAGTTTTTTAAAGATAATTAGAGTATAATAGTTTTCTGGAAGGTTGCAACAAATTTGCAGTAGCGGTTATGTCGATTGAATATAAAAAGACAGCCAGATAGTTGCAATTCTGGCTGTCTTTAATATTACTTACTCGTGGTTAACCAACTTTATTTTGGGGCAAGCTTTCCATATTAGGCCATAGGATTCCTTGTCCGTCTTAGTCTTTTATCAGTATTGCGCCCATTGGGCAATATTGGACACATTTGTTGCACTTTATACATTTATCCTCGTCAATAACTGGTGCATCAAAGCCATTCTGTTCTAGCGCTCCCACGGGGCATACTCTAATAGAAGGACAAGAGTGATTTTGGGGACATCGATTTTTCTGGACTGATATTTTCATTTTCGAACAACCCTCCTGCAAAGTTTTTTACCTAATTCACTATTAACCTAAGCTTACTGGTACTAAGCTTAACTAGTTACCCCTCTATACCCCCTAGGGGTATAATAGTATTGTAATGGTAGCGGGATTATTTGTCAAGGATAATTATCGGCTCCCGGTTAGGTATGATTTCTGGGACGCCTGGTAGCTGAGAATCAGACTAAGGGTCCCTAAGCAATTTCAGATTTCCATTTATCAATAAAATGGAGGACTAACAAGATTTGTGTAGAATAATAGTACAATACCGCTGAAGATCAGGAAGGAGAACCTTTAATGAGCAAAATTAAAATGAATGTCCCTTTAGTAGAAATGGACGGGGACGAAATGACAAGGATTATTTGGCAATGGATAAAGGAATTATTAATTGAACCCTATGTTGACCTTAAAACCGAGTATTACGATTTAGGATTACAAAAAAGGGATGAGTCTAACGACCAAATTACCATTGATTCAGCCCTTGCTACTAAAAAATATGGTGTGGCGGTCAAATGTGCCACGATTACGCCTAATGCCCAAAGGGTTGAAGAGTATCACTTAAAAAAAATGTGGAAAAGTCCTAACGGTACGATTCGAGCAATTCTTGATGGCACTGTTTTCAGAGCCCCGATTATCGTTGACGGTATTAAGCCTTTTATTCGCACTTGGACAAAGCCTATTACGATTGCAAGGCATGCCTATGGAGATATCTACAAGAATGTTGAGTACAGAGTAGGCGGCCCAGGTAAAGCCGAGCTTGTATTTACGGTCGAGAACGGGGAAAGCCGCCAGACTATTTTTGATTTCAACGATAAAGGAATCATCATGGGTATGTACAATATCGATAAATCAATCGAAGGCTTTGCTCGGACCTGCTTTAATTACGCACTGGAAGTAAAGCAAGATTTATGGTTTTCCACGAAGGACACGATTTCCAAGATCTATGATCATACTTTCAAGGATATTTTCCAAGACATATACGACCAAGAATACAAACAAAAGTTTGAAGAAGCCAAGATCGAATACTTCTATACTCTCATCGATGATGCCGTAGCTCGTGTTGTTCGCTCAGAAGGTGGTTTTGTCTGGGCATGTAAGAATTACGATGGTGATGTCATGTCCGACATGGTAGCCACTGCGTTTGGTAGCCTAGCCATGATGACGTCTGTTTTATTATCTCCCGATGGTAATTATGAATATGAGGCGGCTCACGGGACAGTCACTCGGCATTATTACAAACACCTTAAAGGAGAGGAAACTTCAACTAATTCCATGGCCACAATTTTTGCCTGGACAGGAGCCTTAAGGAAACGGGGCGAATTGGACGGAAACGAAGAGCTTATTGTCTTTGCCGACAAGTTAGAAGCCGCTTCCATTAAGACCATTGAAGAAGGAATTATGACTAAGGATTTAGTAGAACTCTCTGAGATACCGAATAAGAAAATCGTCTCAACGCGAGACTTCCTTGTTGAAATTCAACAACGTTTGAATAAAATCCTATAACATTCAATTTTGTAAGGAGCTTCCCACTTAGGGGAGCTCCTTGCTTTTTTACTATCTAATCCTCCATCTGCTAATCTGCATCACTGACGGATGGATAGATTCTTATTTCAAAGTAAAGTAGCTTGCCATCACGACACCTTGCCATCCATGGCGTGTTCTAATCTCGAACGTCCTTCTCGATTTATGTCTAACGCATAGAAAGCTACAACATGTTACATAATAGGAATCAGGAGGTGTTTCTCATGGAGCTTTATTGGCTTATTCAGGCAGTTGCTTACTGGTCTCTGGTTTTATTATTAATACCCCATCACTATCTTAAAAAACTTATGCTATTTTCTTTTCTAGGTGGATTCGTCTATACATGGATCGTTCAAATTGTTGCCGTCAATATTTATAAAGGTTGGATTTTTGAATCAGATATACTCATGATCTACAATATTCCCGTATTTTTTACTTTGAGTTGGTTTGCCGTTACTACTGTTTACGGCTATTTATTATGGCGTTTTCCAAGATATCAGCTATGGATTGTCTTGTTCTTTATTTTATGGGCGACTGTTATGAACTACACAGCCCTATCACTTAATCAGATATTCCTTCCGAAATGGAGTATCCCGCAAACGTTTATGTTTGCAATTTTTTCCCATGTACTTTTACTTTATGCTTTTAAATATCTCCATCATGTGAATGAGTTAGGTGCAACAGAAACTATGTTAGAGGATTCATTTCTGATGTTTAAAAAACGATAAATTGTTTTGAGTAATATAAACAAAAGTGGCTGGTTTTTACCAGTCTCTTTTTTCGTTTATACCTCTAAATTTCTAAAGTCTACAAAATATGAATACTAACTATAAATACTCACTTTCATAATCTTACGGAAAATCTGATGGTCTGCCAGCAATAAACTGCTGTTTCATAAACTAGACTTGATAAATCCGTATTCGTCCCCTTAGTAAGAATATTATTAGACTAATAACAATAATCAAAATTAATGAAAGAATTTGATTATTGTTATTACAATATTGTCTAATTTATGGTAATATTCAATTAACTGAATTAAAATTCATTTATTGTTTAAACGGGAGCCTTATCTGTCCATGAACTTCGGTATAAGAAACGCGGTCTTATTTTAATCAAATTATTATGAAATGGCAGGCGACTATGACATGAATGAAAAGCCAGGAACAATCTATGATGATGTAGAAAAGTGTGTTGATGAAGTCATTAATTATGTCGGGAAAGACATCACCTTCAGCATGACCCTTGCCCTCGGCAAACCCATCCTGTTCATTAATGAACTTTACAGAAGAGCCAAAGAGGATCCCGAGATAAAACTTAGAATCATCACTGCTCTGGCTCTTGAGAAACCGAAAGGCCACAGTGACCTTGAAAAACGATTCCTAGGACCACTTGCGGATAGAGTTTTTGAGGGAGTTCTAGAATTTGACTATGTGCTCGATTTTAGAGCTGGAAAGCTCTCTAAAAACGTTGAAGTTTTAGAATTTTTCTGTAAGGCGGGAGGATACCTGAATAGTCCCGAGGCTCAGCAAAACCATTTAGCTACGAACTACACCCATGCTAATCGCGATGCTCTAGCCTTAGGTTGTAACGTTTTTGGCCAGTTGGTAGGTTACCGAGAAATCAACGGAAAAACGATGTATTCTATGAGTTGTAATACAGATGTCTGTCTTGAAGCTGTAAAAAACCTTAAAGAGCTTAGGGCCAAGGGGAAAAAAGTCGCTATCATAGGGGAAGCTAACAAAAACATGCCCTTTATGTATGGAGATGCTGTGGTGGAAGCGAATACTTATGACATTATTCTTCAGGGCCCACAATATGACTATGAACTCTTCTGTCCTCCTAAAGACCCTGTTGCCCTGGCCGATCATATGATTGGTATTAATGTCAGCACCTTGATAAAAGATAGTGGTACCATTCAGGTGGGGATTGGTGCCCTTGGTGACGCTATTGTCTCAGGGCTGATTATGCGCAATGAACATAATGACCTATACCAGGAAATTCTTCAAAAAGCCAATATTTTAAAAAGATACGAGAAACTCATCAGCGAGTGGGGAGATACAGGAGTTTTCCAGAAAGGTCTTTATGGTTCATCCGAGATGTTTGTGGATGCCTTTATGCAGATGTATAAAAGCAAGATCTTAAAGCGAAAGGTCTTTGACAGCATACCTATCATGAAATTAATCAATGGTGGAAAACTCGCAGAAGACAACATTCCTCCAAATATCATAGATCAACTCATTGAAATGAAAGCAATCCATTCTAACCTGAATGCAGAAGACTTTGCTTTTCTTGTAGAATACGGAATCCTGAAACAGGGTCTTACCTATGAATCGGGACTTATTATCGACGGGGGAACCAAGTATTCCACGGACATGAATGACGCTAAAAACCGCCTGGAGATCCGAACGTTGCTTGGCCAAGAGCTGAGAGGTGGTCAAGTTATTCTGGGCGCGTTCTTTGTTGGCCCAAAAGCCTTCTACCAGGCTCTGAATGACATGAGCGAAGAAGAACGACAGCTCTTTGGCATGTCTGGTGTCGAAAAGGTTAATCAGCTCTATGGAGGGGAAGAACTCAGAACCCTACAAAGGAAAGATGCCCGCTTTGTTAATACAGGCATGGTAGCAAGCCTTCTAGGGTCCATTGCTTCAGATCAGCTCGAGGATGGTCGGGTTATCAGCGGCATTGGTGGACAATACAACTTTGTAGCTATGGGGCATGCCCTACCGGATGCTAGAGTTATTATGATGGTTAAAAGTACCAAGGGATTTGGCAAAAGTCTGAAATCCAATATTGTCTTCAGTTATGGGCATTGCTCAGTGCCCAAGCATCTGCGAGACATTATTGTAACTGAGTATGGGATTGCTGACGTTCGCAGTAAACCTGAAAAGCAAGTCATTGCCGAAATGATCAATATTGCCGATTCTCGTTTTCAACAGCAGCTGCTTGATCAAGCCAAAAAGGCGGGCAAAATACCCCTTGATTATCAAATCCCAGCAGAATACAGAAATAATACCCCAGAAACTATCACAGCCCTTTTAAAACCCTATCAAGTCCATGGTGTTTTTAAAGCATTTCCATTTGGGACGGATCTAACAGAGACGGAGGTGGTTCTGGGGGGAGCGTTAAAGGCCCTAAAAAGACTATCGACTGGAAATCGCCTTACACTAGCAAAAGGGGTGCTCTTCGAATTGTTCAGACCAATCCCCAGATCCGCTCATCCCTTCATGGAACGCTTGAAACTTGAAAAGCCGTCTTCGATACAAGAGAAAATCCTGAGAAAACTTGTTACCTTTGCCTTAAGGCACAACAACAGTCTTCGCGATTTTGCTCCTCCTCAAGTGCCTAATACTACCGCAAAGTCTTTGAGTAAATAACTCTTTCGCAGTGAAATCGTGCTTTCCATAAAAGCAAAAGGCCAAGGCTGGTTTAAAATCCAGCCTTGGCTTTTTTATTTCTAATAAGGCAATCGCCGACGCCGAACGCTTGACGCCAGCAAGGTCACCCTTATACTTAATACCTTGTTCTAAATTCGTTTTCCGGCACCTCTAAAAGCTGATCTAGGCTATTTAGAATAATTGCCTTGTCCTTAGGAATAGTTCCATTGACCCAGGCAAAGTTTGAGAAATGATCACTTAACAATTCGAAAGGGCCCTCTAAATTTGCAACCAATAACCGTGTTTCTCTTAAAGCTTCGTGGGGACTTAAAAGCTGAAAGCTTCCTTGTTGTAGTTCTTCATAGAGAGGGGTTCTTTTATAGGGAACATAAGTCCGTAATCGGACAAAGTCTGGGGTGAATTTATTCAGTACTCGAGCGCTCTCTACGGCATGTTCACAGGTGCGTTCTCGCCCACCAATTCCAATAAGGATATACTCGCTCAATTCAATCCCCGCTTCTCTCACTTTGAGACCGGCTTCAATCATTTCTAAGGCGGTGAAGCCTTTTTGAATCCTGCGCAGAACTTCGTCGTCCCCACTCTCCATTCCCGAATGGATACGGGTTAAGCCTGCTTCTTTCAGTAAACGGAACTCTTGTAGTGTTTTTAATTTGATAAATTTTGCGGAACCATAGACGGTCATACGCTTTAAGAAGGGAAACAGTTCTCGAGCATAGTTGAGGATTTCTATGAGCTGGTCTGTTTTCATTAATATTGTATTTCCATCCGGGAAGAAAATTGTCTGAACTTTGTTTCCGTAATAATCCTTAGCCATTCGAAGGTCCTCTTTAATGTCTGTTACGGACCGGATCCGGAATTTCTTATCTCGATACATATTACAAAAAGTACATTTATTATGAGGACAACCAATGGTCGCCTGGATCAGCAAACTCTCGGCCTCACTTGGTGGTCGATAGACCGTTCCTTCATAACGCATTTTGATTCACCCGTACTTTCCCTCTTCTTAATTACCACTTTTAGTCATTCTATCATAACTCTTGATGGAGCGTAAATAAGAATCTGTAGTTTATATTTATTTAATCTATTAATTCTGAATATACATTAAATTACGACTAAATTTGTAATAGGTTTTTTTATTATTTAAGTAATATAAATAATCATAATAGATGAATAAATTTGATTATTTATATTACATTATGTGCAGATTTATGATAATATTCACTTAATGAATGATGATTCACAAAGAGAATCATCTTGGTTCGGGGCTATAATTTACATCAACCGCACTCTGTTGTTAGAAAATTTCGATGAAATGGCAGGCGACTAGAATGTTGAATGAAAAGCCAGGAATGATCTATAACGACGTGAAAAAATGTGTCGAAACGGTGATCAACTATGTCGGGAAGGATATCACCTTCTCTATGACTCTCGCCCTAGGAAAACCTGTTCTCTTTCTCAATGAACTCTATAGACGAGCCAAAGAGGATCCTGAAATCTCGCTTAAAATCATTACCGCTCTCTCCCTTGAAAAACCTAAAGGCCACTCAGAACTTGAAAAACGCTTTCTCCAGCCTCTTTCAGATAGAGTCTTCGCAGGGGTTCCGGAGTTTGACTACATGCTCGATTTCAGAGAGGGAAAACTTCCGAAAAATGTTGATGTTTTTGAGTTTTACAGCAAAGCAGGCTCTAACCTCAATAGTCCACTGCCCCAACAAAACCATCTGTCTTCACACTACACCCATGTTGTTCGTGATGCTTTAGCCCTTGGAACCAACGTCTTCGGGGAACTTATCGCTTACCAAGAAATCAACGGCAAAACCCTCTATTCTATGGCTTGCAACCCGGATATCTGTCTTGAAACAATCCGGAAAATGGGTGCAATGAGAGATAAAGGTGAAAAGGTCGTTATTATCGGGGAAGCCAATAAAAAGCTGCCCTTTATGTATGGAGATGCTGTTGTAGAAGCGGAAAGCTATGACATAATTCTGCAAGGGCCACAATATGACTATGAACTCTTCTGCCCTCCGAAAGATCCTGTGGCCTTGTCCGATCACATGATTGGTCTCAATGTCAGCACCTTGATCAAAGACGGTGGCACAATACAAGTAGGGATTGGCGCCCTTGGCGATGCTATTGTTTCAGGACTTATTATGCGCAATGAACATAATGATACTTATCAGGAGGTCTTGAACAAGGCTGGCTTGACAAAACGTTATGAAAAACTAATTGCTCGATGGGGGGATATAGGCGTCTTCCAAAAAGGGCTTTTTGGCTCATCAGAGATGTTTGTTGATGCCTTTATGCAGATGTATAAGAGTGATATTTTGAAAAGGAAGGTTTTTGACAGCATCCCTCTCATGAAACTAATTAATGACGATAAGCTCTCCGCTGACAACATTCCCTTGGACATTATAGACCAACTGCTCGAGATGAAAGCAGTCCATAGAAAGCTTAGCGCCAAGGACTTCTCCTTTCTTTGTGACAATGGAATTTTGAGAAAGGGCCTTAAGTATGAAAATTATTCTATTTTAGATGGAGAGATCCGCTACTCAGCGGATATGAACGACGAAAAGAACAGACTTGCGATTCGAAAACTGCTTGGCAAAGAACTTCTCAAGGGGTTTGTCGTCCAGGGTGCCTTCTTTTTAGGCCCAAAGGCCTTTTATCAAGCTCTTAATGAGATGAGTGAAGAGGAAAGACAGCTCTTTGTCATGTCAGCTGTGGAAAAGGTCAACCAACTTTATGGTGGAGAAGAACTGAGGACCCTGCAGAGAAAAGATGCCCGCTTTGTGAATACTGGCATGGTGGCAAGTGTTCTCGGGGCAATTGCCTCAGATCAACTCGAGAATGGTCAGGTAGTTAGCGGAATCGGTGGTCAATATAACTTTGTTGCTATGGGCCACGTCCTACCCGAGGCAAGAGTTCTGATCATGATCAAAAGTACCAAAGGGTCTGGTAAAAGCCTTAAGTCCAACATTGTCTTCAACTACGGACATTGTTCAATCCCTAAACATTTGAGAGATATTGTAGTCACAGAGTATGGAATTGCTGATATTAAAGGTAAACCAGAAAAACAAGTTGTCATGGAAATGATCAATATCGCTGACTCTAGATTTCAAAAGCAACTCCTTGATCAAGCAAAAAAAGCGCACAAGCTGCCTTTGGATTATGAAATTCCGGAAGAGTACAGAAATAACCTACCCCCAAAAATTTCCGACCTGCTCAAGCCTTATCAGTCTCAAGGTCTCTTTCAGCAATTCCCCTTTGGTACGGATTTAATGGCAGATGAAGTTGTACTAGGTGGAGCTTTGAAGTCCTTGAAGGCATTGGCCAAGGGAAATCGCCTTAAGATGGTCAAAGGGATGGTCAGCGAATTATTCAGACCCATCCCCAAATCAGCTTACAATCACCTGAAGAGAATGAAACTGCACAATCCGTCTTCTTTGAATGAGAGAATCATGAGAAAGACCGTTGTGTTTGCTCTTAGGAATGTCAAAGCGCTGCAGAGTACTGCTCCTTCTTCTCTCAACGTTTCCAATCAAGTAGAGTCGAAGTAAGTAATAGACACAGGATATTCAGAGTTGGCAAATGATTTTTAACGAACCAAAAACCGAGGTGTAGCGATCATGATCTGATCGTTACACCTCGGTTTTATTGACGCTTTGACTATGGCTACTGCACTGAGCGCTTTTAAACACAGAGGGATAGTCTGTAGTGCAAACTATCCCCCTAATTCAAGATTGTGTAATAGTCATTCTATTAGAATCTTAGTATTTACCATAAACGATGCGTTCGCGCAGCTCTCCCACCATAGCTGGTACCTCGATGCTCATCGGGCAACGTTCTACGCATCTGCCACAACGCAGACAGGAATAAACGAGCGGAGCCGCTTTCTCCATGCCACCAGACGCGAATGCCGTCCAGATTGCACCGATACCCCCCATATAGACATGCCCGAAGTGACCTGCTGTCACTTGGAAGACTGGACACTCATACATACATCCACCACAACGTAAACAATGCAAGGCCTGACTAAACTTTTCCTCCTTAGCCATATCGCTGCGACCATTGTCCACGAAGATCACATAAAATTCTTTAGGGCCGTGCGCCCCGTAGGTAGTTACTTTCTCTATATCACCCGTTTTACTTGGACCACTGATAATATTAACATACCCTGGTACGCCATATTGTGCGTAGCGCCAAGTAACTTCAGCAACTTTCATAGCATCCTGGAACGTAGGAACTATTTTCTCGGTTCCTACCATTACGATATGAACCGGGGGAGCACCAGTAGAAAGGCGTACATTGCCCTCATTTTCAATAATCACCATCGCACCGGTGTCTGCAGCCACTACATTGGCTCCACTCATGCCCACGTCAGCTGAGAAATACTTCTCCCTCATGAACTCCCTTACGACCTTAACTTCTTCGGCAATATCAGGGGGTACTTCTTTGCCAAAAAACTTGCTAAAAACTTCCGCTACCTGTTCACGAGGCACGTGAATGGATGGAGAAACTATGTGCATGGGGCGGTCCTTGCGCAGTTGGAGGATGAACTCGCCCAAGTCTGTCTCCCAAACCTCGTTACCATTTTCCTCTAGATACTCACGCAGGTGAAGCTCTTCGCCCAACATGCTTTTCCCTTTGACCACAGTTTTACCCTGACCAATGATTCCGAGGGCCAAGTCTAGAGCGGTCTGATGATCTTTGGCGAAGAATGCTTTTCCTTTATTGCGCTCGACAGAAGCCATTGCCTGTTTTAGCAATTCATCCTTATTAGCAATTGACTGGCGTTTAATCTCCTTCACTTCCTCAGCCAATTGAGGAGTGTGAGGATAACGCTCTAACGTTTCGGCAACTGTGCTGCGGTAAGAACTGACCGCTCTAGTGATTGCTGTTCGTATATTTGTATCTTCGCTCGCTTTATTTAGGTCCTTGGCATAAGCGACAAAGTCCTTTCTTAAATCGACGGTCATGCTTTAACCCCCCTATATAGGAATTCGATTAAATCTTCAATAATGGCCGAATCTCCCTTGGCGCGGCCGCCCTCTAAGGCTGATAAACAATAGGGACACGATGTCAAAATATGCTCAGCACCGCTTTCCTTCAATTCATTTACACGGCGGGCTCCAATGACATGGGATAACTCTGGAAAGAGGATTTTTATGGGTCCGCCACAACATGAGGTCCATTCTCGATTGCGAGGCGCCTCTTTTACATCCGCTCCAACACTTTCAAGAATATCTCGTAATTCCTGATGAATTCCTAACTCGCGAGCCAAGCGGCAGGAATCATGAATAACGACCGACCCTGTGGATTGGATCTTAGAGAGCTTATCTCTTCGTTGCCAGATCAGATCTACATAGGTGACGATTTCAAAGTCAAACCCTTCCACCATTTTAGGATAAACAAATTTAAAGACTTCTGCCGCATGGGGAGAGAGGCAGACAATGGTTTTGGCACCACTCGTTCTAATGACCTCAACTACTTTTTGGACATAGGTCTTCATATCCTCTAAATAACCCAGTTCATAGAGCAAAGCACCACTATACAGTTCTTCATTTCCGGCGTAACAGAACTCATAACCCAGTCCTTGGAGCACCTTGGCAGCTTTCAAACATACCGAATTATACCTTACCTTGTCTTTGGCAAGGACCGAAGCGTACATTTTCTCCGCGTTAATCCCAGTCTTATTCAGGATATTTCGGGCGCCCATCATCATGGAAAACATCTTGCTGCCCTGATCAAGATGGGTTATCGTTTTAACCAGAGAGTCAATAAAGGGCAACAACTGATATTCCCCACCGGTATAGAATAGCAATTCCCCTTTAACAGGCAAATTAAGTTCTTTTGCCCAAGACGCGACCTCTGAACCCTTCAAGGCCAGCGGATTGCCATGCTTAATAATATTTTCACTAATGATATCAAGTACCATCGGCATCTTCGTCTCCATAACCAAACACGACCTCCCAAAACTATTATTTCGTTTTCAAAACGCCCATTCTCTTGATGACGGGCATTTTTCTTCATTCAGAAGGCGCGCATCGATTCTCTCTTAGCGCGCCTTTATTACGTAGTTGTTTTATTATATTATAAAGAAAAATCAATCTTAATGTAACCCCCTAAGCGAATGTATTATGTATTCCTGCTAATTATGCACCAAAGCATAGACTATTATTACAAATCCCTTCAATTATTAATATCTATTCTAACTTTTATGAATATACTTACAATATCAGTCAAAAACAATTTAGCCCAAAAACCGGCATCTATTCGCCCATTTTTAGGCTAATATAGACATCCGTACTTTGCCTAAGATCCCAGCTTCATGATACAACGTGAACTTTAATACTCTTTTTTCCTTTGGCATGAAGTTTACACACTACAGATTACACAGAGCACATCATATTGAATGAACACCGAGGAGGTTCCCTTTATGCGCACTCGTCAAGACCTCTCTAAATGGTCTCAAGTTCCTGATCAACAATGGAATGATTGGCACTGGCAAATCTCTCAGCGGGTTACGACCGTTGAAGAATTAAAAGAGGTTATCCCATTGACAGAAGCTGAAGAAACGGGCATTGCCCAATGCCTAGAAACTCTTCGTATGGCTGTCACGCCATATTACGCCTCGCTCATTAACCCCGATGATCCCCATTGTCCAGTACGCAAACAAGCGATTCCCACCGCCTTGGAACTTCATGTCGGGGAATATGACCTCTTTGACCCCCTTCACGAAGATACGGATTCTCCCGTTCCAGGCTTAACTCATCGCTACCCGGATCGAGTTTTATTACTCGTAACAGATCAATGTTCCATGTATTGTCGGCATTGCACTAGGCGGCGTATGGCGGGCCAAACCGATCAGGCCCTACCTTTAGAACACTTTCAGCAGGCCCTCGATTACATCCGAGCCACCCCGCAGGTCCGTGATGTCTTGATATCGGGTGGGGATCCCTTCACCTTCTCGGATGATCGTTTAGATTACATCTTATCTAATTTACGTGCCATTCCTCATGTCGAAATCATCCGGATTGGCAGCCGTATTCCAGTTGTCCTTCCCATGCGCATTACAGATAGCCTCGTCCAAATGCTACGCAAGTATCATCCCATTTGGGTTAACACCCATTTTAATCATCCCAAAGAAATCACGCCTGAATCCCAGGCTGCCTTGGCGCGTCTGGCAGATGCCGGAATCCCACTGGGCAATCAATCCGTTCTGCTCAGGGGAGTCAACGATTGCCCAAATATAATGAAGAAATTAGTGCATCTACTGGTCAAAAACCGGGTCCGCCCCTATTATATTTATCAATGCGATCTTTCGACTGGCATTGAACATTTCCGGACTTCAGTATCGAAAGGCATTGAGATCGTAGAAAATCTGCGCGGACATACTAGCGGCTATGCTGTTCCCACCTATGTCGTCGATGCTCCCGGGGGGGGCGGTAAGATACCAGTCAGTCCTCAATATCTCATTTCCATGGGACCTAATAAAGTCGTTCTCCGCAACTACGAAGGGGTGATTACGGTTTACGATGAGCCCAATCTTTTGCAAGAAGAGTGTCAATGTGAGTACTGCCGAGAAAACGATCCTCAGGTCGGGGTTCTAAAACTCTTAAGTCATCAGAAGCTTTCTCTGGAACCAGAAAATCTTGATCGTCGACATCGCCACGCTAAGTAAGGTTTAGTAATTGAATATTAAGACTGAGAGGAGATAGTTTTATGTCGTTAGGATGCCCTTTCGGAACCCATCGAGTCCTTAAACCCCTAGGGGTATTGCCTCAACCCGCGGAATCCCTCAACAATGATTTCTCGACCCTGTATGATAACGAGATCCTTATAGATGTAGAAGTGTTAAACATCGACTCAGCCTCGTTTACCCAGATTAAGACTGAGGCTGGTGGTCTTCCGGAGAAAATTGCTCAAATTATCTTGAAAACGGTTGCTGAGCGTGGCAAACAACACAATCCAATCACCGGTTCTGGTGGAATGTTGATCGGGAAAATTAAAGCCATCGGATCCGCTTTGCAGAATCGACCCTTGAACGTAGGGGATCGAATTGCCACTCTTGTTTCCTTATCCTTGACTCCCCTCCACATAGAGGAAATCCTTGCCATACACAAGGATGTCGATCAAGTAGAAATTCGAGGCGAAGCGCTCTTATTTGAAAGCGGTATTTATGTAAAACTTCCAGATGACATGCCCCAAAAACTGGCTTTGGCGGTACTTGATGTCGCGGGTGCTCCAGCCCAAACTGCAAAAATTGTCAAACCAGGGGATACGGTCGTGGTGATCGGTGGGGGCGGAAAATCCGGACTCTTATGCCTTCACGAAGCCTGCAAACGGGCAGGTGTTACTGGCCAGGTGATCGGCATTAGTCAGTCTAGCGCAGGTGTAAAGCGGATGAAAGAATCTGGTCTCCCGCTCATCGCGCTTCAAGGGGATGCCTGTGACTCACTATGGGTGCTGCGCGAAATCGAACGTCTTACCGAGGGGAAATTAGCGGATCTTACTTTAAATATGGTCAACATTCCCCGGACTGAACTCGGCAGCATTCTAGCGACTAAGGATAAAGGCATTGTCTATTTTTTTAGTATGGCAACCTCGTTTACAGCAGCAGCTTTAGGTGCGGAGGGCATCGGTAAGGACGTAACCATGCTGGTTGGAAACGGCTATACCGAAGGACATGCCGAAATTGCTCTGGCGATCATGCGCGAAAACTCTCGCCTGCGCGAACTCTATGAGAGAACCTATGCCTAAGTCTGATGATTGGCTACTTGAGTTACGCTCCAGACTTTCCCCTTATACGATCCTAGTCTTTGCGGGGCTTGCCAAGAATACAGGCAAAACAACTGCCTTAAATGCCGTCAATCGGCTTTTTCCTGATCAATGCCTTGGAATAACTTCCATTGGGTATGATGGTGAAACATTCGATGCCATTTACCGCCATCCTAAACCTTCTATTACAGTGCATCTCGGGCAAATCATTCTTACAGCAGAACGCTTTCTTCCTGACACCCCGAAAGGCTATGACATTCTTGAAGCCTGGGGAAACCATCCTCAGTTCGGCTCTTGGCTCATTCTCAGAATGACCGAACCCGGTGATTTTCGTATGGCAGGTCCCTCAGCTCTATCAGAACTCCTAGAGGGGATTTCACGCCTGCGTCAGCATGGCGCAACTCGGATTCATGTGGATGGGGCGCTGAACCGACTCTCTCATATATCTGTGCTCGCTATTGCGAATCTAAAGAAAATTTGGCAGGTGCCCGAAGACACTGTCTTCGCACGTATTAATCATTCTATCAGCCTTGGGGAAGACGACCGCTTTAGTTTTATTGATGCTTACTCCAAATTTATACTTTCTAATAATACAAAAGAAGCGGTCGCCCTTGACACGTTAAAGAAGTTGAAGGGGGGAGAGAAGATTGAGAGAGCCGTAAATCAGGATATGAGCGTAATTCTAAGTACAGGTGCCGCCTTAGGAAACTCCTTAAAAGAAGTGACCGAACGCTCGCTAAATAGCCTAGAATTATTACAACTTCCTACCTTTTCACCCTGGAGTGGTTTCTCCATTGGAAGCCCTTCTCAAGACATCCTCATAAATCACAACGCCTTTTTTGAACAAGGCACCTGGTTTCCCTTACCGTGTTTTCTCTGGAACCAAGACGTGAAATCCCTCATTCCACCCCAAGTCGAAGCTGTATACCTCAAAGGTGCGCTTACCGACTCCTTTTACTTAGCACTCCGCACTGCTGGACGTTTACCTCGTCAGTTTATAGTTCGAACTCCTGCTCATATTTTACTTTCCCCTAGTGTATGGAATGGTTTAAAGTCCCGAGGAATCGAAGTGAAGTTACTAGAACGTCCCGAGCTTGCGCTGCTCACGTTAAGCTCTTGGCACCCTATCACGCCAATCTCAACTGAGCGGATCGCGGAAGCTTTGCTTCCTTATACTAGGGTTCCCTTGGTGGACATCCAAAAACAACAAGTCTGGTTGCCTTAACATAAGTCTGTAGAAGTCTGTAGAGTTCCCTGAATTTCTTTTCACTTAATACTCGCCACTCAAAACTACCCCTGGAAGAGGTGATCCGCTTGACTCGCCCATACGTCCAAAACAAACTTAATCTGGATCCGGATCTTATTTGGAAGGCAAGAACACTAGCCCAGGACATCGTTGAGCAAATTACCCCATTTATTCTTTCCCACAGTACGGTCAGTATCGAACGCACAGTTCTTCGTTTGCTGGGTATTAATGGCGTTGACCAAGAGGGGATTCCCTTGCCGAATTACGTTGTCGACCACTTAAAGGAGCATCTCCTACTCGATGAAGGGGTCGCTCGTATCTTCGCCAAAGCCTGCCTCCACTTCAAATCGGAACCACAAATTCTAGCTGAACGATTGGCACGCCATGAAATATCCTTCGAGAATCTCCCTGATTTCTCCGAGGACCAAATCGTAAAAAAGTCCTTCGACCTCGCTCGACCCGCTGTAGAGCACATTCGCAACCAACGCCATAAACGTGAGGACTGTCTTTCTACCTTAAGTGTAGTTCCAGAACCTTATCTCTACGTCATTGTCGCCACCGGTAATATTTATGAAGATATCTTACAGGCACGGGTTGCTGCACGGCAAGGTGCCGACATCATCGCTGTGATTCGCTCTACTGGCCAGAGCCTTCTCGATTACGTGCCCTACGGGCCGACTACCGAGGGCTTTGGGGGAACCTTTGCGACACAAGAAAATTTCCGAATTATGCGAGAGGCATTAGATGAAGTCGGGCAAGAACTGGGGCGCTACATTCGTCTTACAAATTATTGCTCTGGGCTGTGCATGCCGGAAATCGCAGCCATGGGTGCCTTAGAACGACTTGATGTAATGCTCAACGACTCCATGTACGGCATCATCTTTCGAGACATCAACATGCAGCGCACCTTCATCGATCAATCTTTTTCTCGCTTAATTAATGGTTTTGCCGGGATCATTATCAACACGGGTGAGGACAATTATCTGACCACGGCTGATGCGATGGAAGCAGCGCACACCGTCCTTGCTTCAAACTTTCTTAACGAACAATTTGCTTTCCTGTCTGGGCTTCCAGAAGAACAACAGGGTCTAGGCCATGCGATGGAAATCAACCCCGAAGTGCCGGATGCTTTCCTCTATGAAATTGCCCAGGCTCAGATGATTCGAGAGATATTCCCCCGTTCCCCTATCAAATACATGCCACCCACCAAATATTTAACCGGAAACATCTTTCGTGGACATGTTCAGGATACTCTTTTCAATGTGGCCTCTGTCTTAACCGGTCAAAGCATACATCTACTGGGGATGCTTACTGAAGCCATTCATACTCCCCTCATGCAAGACCGCTTTCTTAGTCTGGAGTCCGCAAAGCTCGTTTTTAAGACAATTGGGCATTTTCATGAAGAAATAACCTTTGTCACGGACGGCTTGGTACAACAACGTGCTCAAATCACCCTTCAGAAGGCGGTTAACATGTTGGAAGAGATTCAAAAAACAGGTCTATTCTCGGCTCTGGAGCAGGGTATGTTTGCGGAGATTTCTCGAAAGCCAACCGGCGGCCGAGGGCTTGACGGTGTTTTTACTAAACATCCTAAATACTTAAACCCGTTTCTTAATTTACTTAAGGAAGGTCGCTCTGGTTCGTAATTCGTAGTTCGTAATTAATGATACGTGATTCACGGTTCATGATACGAACAACGACATCGAACATCGAACATTGGACATTGGACTACGAATAGCGAATAAGGTGGTGATTTTCATGCCTACGCTTGATCTTAAACAGGTTCGTCCTTATGGGGATACTCTTGATGATGGCATCGTACAGCTTTCCTTTACTTTACCTGTTCCTTTTGGAGAGGAAGCGCAGGAGGCCGCCCGACGCTTTGCTTTGCAGAGCGGCTTTCAAGATCCTAAGGTAGTGCATGCACATGATTTAGGGGAAGACTTTAGTTTCTTCGTACTTTATGCACGTTCTCCGGTCAGTGTGGACTATACCAGCATTGAAATCCCTAAGCTCTCACATGAACGCCTAGAAAAGCCGGAGATTGAAAACCGCATCCGCACTCTGCTCGGTCGTAAGTTGATCGTGGTGGGTGCCTGCATCGAGAGCGATGCCCATACAGTTGGGATCGATGCCATCCTAAACATGAAAGGGTATAACTCCCATAAAGGACTTGAGAGTTATCATGAGATTGATGCTTTCAATCTTGGAGCACAAGTTCCTTGTGAGGAATTACTAGCGAAAGCACACGAAGTCTCCGCCGATGCAATCTTAATCTCCCAAGTGGTCACGCAAAAATCCCTCCACCTCCACAACCTTACTCGGATGGTCGAACTCCTCGAATTAGAAGGACTAAGGGACCGTTTCCTTTTGATTGCTGGAGGCCCAAGGATTAACTATGAATTAGCTAAAGAATTAGGTTATGATGCGGGTTTCGGCCCTGGCACGTATGCAGAAGATGTGGCAAGCTTTGTCCTAGATCGGGTACTAGCTCGATCCAGCAAGGATTAGAAAGCAAAAATAAAAAGCAAGTAAACAAGGTATGAGTTTGGGATATTCATATATTTTTTGTGATATTTGCAAGTAGTAAAACGTAAAACAAGGAGTGTGAGATCGATGTACGAAAGCAAAATTCGTTTACGCATCGGCGCTGGAGACGCTCACTACGGTGGTGGCTTAGTGGACGGAGCGCATATGCTCAAGCTTTTTGGAGATGTGGCCACCGAATTACTCATCTATACTGATGGGGATGAAGGTCTTTTTGTGGCTTATGACAATATTGAGTTTCTTACCCCAGTCTTTGCCGGGGACTATATCGAAGCAACCGGTATTATAACGCACTACGGAAATACATCGCGCAAAATGCGCTTTGAAGCTAACAAGGTGATCTCTCCCCTCCCCGGCAGCAGTTCGGCTGCTGAGATCCTTAAAGAACCCATCCTTGTCTGCCGGGCGAGCGGAACCTGTATGGTCCCTAAGGAAAAACAACGTAATAATCCACCACAGCGTTCCTAGTCAACTCGTAAACTAAAACTGATGTTCATGTATCGGAGGGAATCCATGGAAAAGCTGATTATCACTGTCGCCCTTGTTGGCGCAGAAGTCACACGCGAACAATCGCCTTACCTACCTCTTTCCCCTCGTGAAATTGCCGACGAAGCTAAAAGAGTGCGCGATGCCGGAGCGTCCATCGTCCATTTGCACATGCGCGATCAATTCGGGAACCCATCGCAAGATAAAGCACTCTTTGCCGAGGCGATTTCCTATATTCAAGCCGAAACCGATCTTATTATCCAGGTATCCACTGGGGGAGCCGTCGGAATGACCGCAGAGGAACGAGTCCAGCCTGTAACCCTGGCCCCAGAGATGGCTTCATTGAGTATGGGGAGTGTTAACTTTGGGGATGATACTTTCAGTAATCCCTTACCCATGGTTCGAGAGTTTGCCCGAGTTTGTCAGACCCATCACGTTAAACCCGAACTTGAAGTCTTTGAAAGCGGGATGGTTCAAAACGCTTTAACCCTTGTGAAGCAGGGCCTGCTTCACAACCCTTTACACTTTAATTTCGTTTTAGGGGTTCCTGGAGCAATGCCTGCCACCGCTAAAAACCTGCTCTTTCTTCTCGATCTGATCCCGCCTACTTCGACCTGGACCGTTTCAGGTATTGGCAGGCATCAGTTAAGCATGAACACCTTCGGTATTCTGCTAGGAGGACACGTGCGAACGGGCTTTGAAGACAATATTTATTACCGCAAAGGGATACTTGCCAAGGGAAATGCTCCTTTAGTTGATCGATTAATTAAGGTTTCCGAAAGTTTGGATCGCCCAGTGGCAAGTCCCATAGAAGCTCGCCAACTACTTGGACTCCTTCCTCGTTAAAGCTCCGCGTATGGAAGAAAAGACATGCTCCCTCAATTTTTGTTGTGGTGGGCATGTTTTTCCTATTCCCAATAATGTAGAATTGAATACATTCGACAAATTTAGTTTGAATTGTTGACAAGCAGCGAAATGACGTTTATTGTACACTTATATATTTAAAAACTCATGCCAAAAGTCGAAGGTTGAAAAAGGCTTCGTTTAACTATAGTTTCTGGAGGAATTTAATGAAAAATAAATACACCATCATATTCATTCCACCCGATCATTCTAATACCCACCAGTTTCAATTCTCCAAACTAGGCAAACAGATTCTTGGTGGCGGAATGCTCCTTATTGGGGTGATGATGATAGGGCTATTTGCTCAAAACCTCTATTTGAGTCATTTTATCAAGGAACGCCAACCTACCATAAACCACATTGATCAACTTGAGACCACCCTCGTTGAACGTGATCAAGAGATCTCACGCTTAAACGCAATGTCCGATCAAATAACCAACGATCTCCAAACAATTAAGCAGTTAGAGGAGAAACTTTCCTCGATTCTAAAAATTAATCCGACCTCTTCAAGTGCAACCGTAAGCCGGGGGATTGACCCCGTCGTTCAAAGCTTTGGGTCATCTAAGCCAACAATTCAAACGCTAGACCATCAAGCCTCAATAGTGACTGAACATTTAAACCTCTTACAACGTTATTACGAGGTAGCAGTCCTTCAAAAAGATAAACTTGATCAGACACCGACCATTCTACCTGCTGAAGGTGAAATCACCTCTTCTTTCGGTTATCGTCGCAATCCCTTCGGAGGCCGATCGACAGAGTATCATAACGGAATTGATATCGCCTGTAATTACGGCACTCCAGTCTTAGCCTCAGCTGCTGGTGTTGTTACATTTGCTGCGCGAGATCCCATTTATGGCCATAAGGTTGTTATTGATCATGGTCATGGAATTGAAACCTTTTATGGTCATAATTCTCGTCTCTTAGTGAAAAAAGGGGATCAAGTTAAGAAAGCTGATCTAATTGCCTATAGCGGTAATAGTGGACGAAGTACGGGATCTCATCTTCATTATGGAGCTATTGTTAATGGCCTAAATGTCGATCCCCTTACTTTCACAAATTTCATAAAGGAGGAACCGGATGTTTAAAAGACCTTCAAGCAATCAATCCAGCGGTGGAGACACCACCTTTATTGCGGCAGAGTGCCAAATTACCGGATCAATGACTATTAAAGGTAATGCAAGAATTGACGGGAAAGTTGATGGAAATGTTCAGGTTACCGGCGATTTGATAATTGGTGCAAATGCCTTCTTGAAGGCTAATATTGAGGCAAACACTGTTAGCCTTGCTGGAGAAGTCTGTGGTAACATTAAAACAACGGATCTGTTAGAATTAAATGCCTCTGCTCGCTTAGTCGGAGATATTTGCACACGACAGTTTAAAGTGGAACAGGGTGCCCATTTTACAGGATCGAGCCAGCTTCTTGAAGAAGCTAAAACTCCATTAACCTTAACTGAAGACAGCAAAGAACTCCACGCAGTGAAAGACAAGAAACTCATTTCAAAGCGTTCATGAGTTCTTTCAGCGCAAGCTAATATGCATAAATAATAAAAGTACAAGGGCAGTTGAACCAGCAATCCTGGTCAACTGCCCTTGTACTTTACACGATTTTTGCTATAAGGATTATTAAAATCTCTATCCATGTCCATTATAGAGTTTTTGGTAATATTGAAATCTCAAACCAATATTCTTTTAATTTTGTGATTGCGTTTATGAATCCCTCAAAGCCGACGGGCTTTTGAATATAGCTGTTTGCACCTAATTGATAGCATTTTTCCATTCAGGGTTTGCTTGGTTAATCTGTTAGAACTTTTAAACATCCGCTCTCAAGTCTCTCTTATCTAAGGCATTAATATAGGCTTTGGCACTGGCTTCAATAATATCTGTTGAAAAACCCTTTCCTACTATCAAACGACCATCCTCATAGCGCAATTTTACAGTGGCCTCTCCTAGGGCCTCACTACTCCGAGTCACAGACTTTAGTGTGTAATCTTCGAGGATGGCGGTATTACCTGTTATTCTATCAATAGTGTTGAATAGCGCATTAACAGGGCCGTTACCACAAGCTGCATCTGTGATCATTATGCCTTCTATTTCCAGGATCACAGTGGCTGTCGCCATCTCAACCCCATTTGTGGCGATCGACATACTTTGTAGCACAATATTACTTTCCGATCCACCAGAATCCCCCATGAGGACATAGAGATCTTGATCGAACACTTCTTTCTTCTGATCCGCCAATTGTAAGAATCTTTGATATACCTCATCTAACTGAGCACCTTCTATGGTATACCCTAATTCCTCTAGGCAATGTTGGAGGGCATGTCGTCCAGATCTTGCGGTCAGGCTGATGATATTTTGAGCCACTCCAATCGTTTCTGGTTGAATGATCTCATAGGTTTCCCTATCTTTTAAGACCCCATCTTGGTGAATGCCCGAGGCATGATTGAAAGCATTGGCTCCGACAATTGCCTTATGGTCAGGGACTGTCACACCGGTTATCCGCGAAACAAGCCTGCTGGTGGCAGAAATCTCACGGGTATTGATTTTGCTCTCAACTCCGTATCCGTCTCGCCGGGTATAAATGGACATGATCACCTCTTCCAAGGATGTGTTCCCAGCCCGCTCTCCAATCCCGTTGATGGTTCCTTCCACTTGGCTAGCTCCCGCCTTGATACCTGCTAGGGAATTTGCCGTTGCCATTCCTAAATCGTTGTGACAATGAACACTGACCACCGCTCTATCAATATTCTGAACGTTATTAATAACATAACTAATCAGTTCTCCGTATTCCCATGGGTTAGCATAACCGACTGTATCTGGAAGGTTAACAACAGTTGCTCCAGCAGAAATCACGTTTTCGATCACTCTAGCCAAGAACATTGGGTCACTTCGGAAAGCGTCTTCTGCGTAAAACTCAACATCACTCACATATTTCTTGGCATATTTTACGGCAGCAACCGCCTGCTCCACGACTTGGTCTGGGGTGAGCTTTAACTTCTTTGCCATGTGAACTGGAGATACCCCTATACCAGTGTGGATTCGAGGGTATTCTGCTTTACGTAACGCTTCGGCACAAAGATCAATGTCCGGGACAACGGCTCTTGTCAAACCACAGATGATGACTCCTTTAACTTCCTTAGCAATCGTTCGAACGGACTCCATGTCTCCCGGCGAAGAAGCCGGGAAACCAGCTTCAATAACATCCACCCCGAGCTTCACTAACTGGTGGCCAATCTCTAACTTCTCTTTAACATTCAGAGTTATCCCCAAGGATTGCTCACCATCTCTGAGGGTAGTATCAAAAACATACAATTTGCGCATTAGCTTTTCCTCCTTAAAAATAAATAAACCCTTCGTCTCTGATTTGAGACGAAGGGTTAGTTTCGCGGTACCACTCAAGTTGACAACTAACAAAGAGCTGTCTTCTCTGCAGATACGGGAGTTGAGCGAGGCTAGTGGTTCGTTGTACGTGTTCGCACGAAAAAACTTCATGGTCGAACTACGCGCATCGAACTTCGAACATCGAAGTTCCGATATCTCCTTCCTTTTAACGGTGGAAGCTCCGTCCGAGCCTACTTTAATCCAATTTCGGTCGGCTACTCGAGGAAGAGTTCCAATCCTATTCCATTACTGCCTTTCACCAAACGGCAGCTCTCTAGAATGGAAACTGGGACTGTACTATTCCCTCTCATCGTCATTTTAGCATTTTTAACTATTCTATACTACTTCTCGTTATTGTCAAGTGTCTTATTATAATCTTTAGCCATTCTTTAACTGAAATAGCTTCTAGATTTTAATCTATGTACTATCATGGTTAATTGTGCCAACTACTACCGGCGCTAATGTCAACATCACTAATTCTCTGGCTCTTAGCTCTTTTCATTCCAACTGCCCTCAGTTTGTTGTCTCTCCAAATTCGGTTTATTCCTTCTGCTCCAAGTTTTTCGATATCATTGGGCAGCGGGGCCTCTTGCAGCACCAGCATACTGCTTATGGCATCGAACTTTCCAAATACGGCTCCATGCTCGGGGAAAGTATATTTTCAGCCACCGCTGTATACGGTTTTTTATGCTATCCATTTCCTTTTGTATGCGCATTCTGCAAGCCGTTGCTATTCGCATTCCGCATAGATCCCTTCCGGAATGTAAGGCTCATTGTATTAAAAGAGCCAGAGAACAAGTCTCTGGCTCTTAGTCTTCTCAAAATACCCGTATTGTGTTTTCCTTCTACACCGATTAACGGAGCAGTTGAAGAACGCCTTGAGGCTGTTGGTTGGCTTGTGCCATCATGGCTTGTGCTGCTTGGGAAAGGATGTTGTTCTTTTGGAACTGCATCATTTCTTTAGCCATGTCTACGTCGCGTATGCGGGATTCGGCGGCAGTCAGGTTCTCACTGGAAGTTCCTAGGTTGGTGACGGTGTGCTCCAGACGATTCGTGAAAGCACCCAGCTTAGAACGTTCAGCTGAGACGCTAGTAATAGCATCATCAATTACACTAATTGCTGCAGTCGCCTTAGCGGCAGTGGATACATCAAGTGAATATTCGGTAGTGTCATTGTTTGTACCATCAGTTACATTGGCCGAAGCTACATAGGAAGCAACTTGCCCATCGTCAGCGATTACCGTACCCGTGCTATCAGAACTAACACTTAAGGCTTTACTGCGCATATCGGAAATGTCAACGCCCATGGTCTGCTGAGCATTAGCACCTACCTGTAGCTTAAGTCCGTTGTCTACGGCATTCTGACCTGCAGTGCTAACAGCACCATCTGCTGCAGTCAACTTTAAGGTTTTAGCAAGTTCATCAGAGCTGATAGATACAGTACCTGCTGTTCCAGTATTACCAGAACTTATTTCAAACTTACCATCAGCCAAGTTTACAGTTGCATTAGCAAGATCTGCGTGGGCTGCTCTAATCTGAGTTTGTAACTCGGTAGCAAGGTCCTCTGCTGTGTATGTTCCAGCAGTTAAGCTAATATTAACAGTGTGCGCGTCTATTGCAATTGATCCCGTGTGATTGTCGTTTCTGCCCTGCTCTAGTGTAGCTGAGCTTAAGCCTAAAGCGGACGATGCACTACCTGTGCTGTTGCCAATTGTGCTGTTTTCTCCAGTCAGATTATTCGTGATAACTAGCTGCTGTCTAGGATCAAAGGCAGATCCGCTAGGCTTAAAGGTGGCTGTAGCATTACCTGAACCGAAAGCAGTGTCAAGTTTGCCCTGTAGGTCGGTTAAGAATGCGGTTCGATCGGCCGCGCCCGTGGTCGCATCAGCAAACTCATAGTTTCCATCAGCAAGGGTAAGGGATTTAGTTACACCGCCAACTGTAACATCTAACGTGTTGTTACCAGATCCTTGAGTTCCATCTGTAAAGCTGGTGCCAACAAGTGCTTTCGCTCCCCCACTATCTACTGTTAAAGTATCAGTACTACTAGCTGTTGAAAATACCATTTTATTACTACTATCAAAGCCAACACTGATGGTTGAAAAACTTGCATCTGCTGCACGAAGCTTGGTTTGAATGTCCGCTGCAAAGGCATCTGCTCCACCATTGCCACCACTATAATCTACAGTATCTAAAGAAACTGTCTTGGTAGTTCCGTTCATAGTAACTGTTAGCTGATTATTTTCAGTTCCTTGTACAGGAGTACCTGTTAATCCAAGTGGTGCTGCTGCGCCACCAGAAATATCAGTTATAGTACTCGATGTTCCCGCTACATTATCAGTAATAACGAGTTTATTAGATGCATTAAAGCTTGCAGCTACATTGCCAGTACCAAAAGCTGTATCTAATTTACCATTAATATCTGCTAAGAAAGTAGTTCTATTTCCTGCAACTGAGAAATCATAGTTACCATCAGCTAACGTAATTCCTTGGGTAACTCCTCCGACTGTCAGAGATAAATCATTGTTTCCTGTCCCCGCTGTTCCAGCCGTGAATGTACTTCCAACAAGAGCTTTTGCACCGCCACCATCTACAGAAAATGTATCAGTACTATTAGCTGTTGTAAATACCATTTTGTTATTACTATCAAACCCAACTGTGATGTTTGCAAAGGCTCCACCTTCTGCTTGAAGCTTGGCTTGTATGTCTGCTGCAAAGTCATCAGCACCATCGGTTCCACCTGTACTATAATCATTTGTTGCTAGCGAAACTGTCTTTTGCGTTCCGTTAAGAGTAACTGTAAGTTGATTATTTTCAGTTCCTTGTGCATAAGTAGTACTTGTTAATCCAAGTGTTGCTGCTGCGCCACCAGAAATATTTGTTATCGTGCTTGATGTTCCTGATCCATTATTTGTAAAGATCAGTTTATCGGATCCATCAAAGGATGCCGTTATATTACCAGTACCGAAAGCTGTATCTAATTTTGCATTAAGATCTACTAAGAAATCAGCTTGATCTAAAGCTCCGCCTCCTGCACCAGGAGTAGTTAGATCATATGTGGCATTTGCCAAACTAATTGACTTAGTTGTCCCACTTACTGTTAGTGTAAGATCATTGCTAGCTGTTGCTGTTGTCGTTGTTAATGAATCTGTTGGTGCTGCAAGTAAATGTTCTGTTCGACATAGCTGTATAAATGAGCAAGCCTAGGGCGATGACCATAATACAGGCAAAATAGACCCCTTTATTCTCTTTGATATCTCTCCATGTCTTTCTTCTGAGCATCACCATGATATATCCTCGGGACAAAGTGGATGTTCATTGACTTTAACATCATCGAGCAGCCCATCTTTTAAATAAAAAACCCGGTTCGCCATTTTGGCGATTTCTACATTATGGGTAATGATCATCACCGTCTTATGGTATTCACGGTTTAACTTCTGTAATGCTTTTAAAACCTGAATCCCAGTTTGAATATCTAAGGCACCCGTCGGTTCATCACAGAGCAGCAGCTCTGGGTTTTTGACAATGGCCCGAGCAATAGCAACCCTCTGCTGCTGGCCTCCAGAGAGCTGGGATGGAAAATGGTCCGCCCAAGCATCAAGACCTACTTCACGTAAGATATCCATGACGGAGAGCGGATTTTGAGCGATTTCCACTGCTAACCTTACATTTTCGTAAGTTGTGAGATTTGGCATTAAGTTATAATTTTGAAAGACAAAGCCTACTTCATTGCGTCGATAAAAAGTAAGTTCTTGGTTATCGATCTCATGAAGGGGTTGTCCCTTGTAATAAAGCTCACCTGTTGTCGCCTGGGTCATTCCACCGATAATATTCAGCAACGTGGTCTTGCCAGAGCCGCTTTGACCCAATACGACAATGAATTCTCTGTAGAAGATTTGGAAGTTGATCCCCTTTAAGACTTCAATTTCTACTTCGCCAGTCCGATAAACCTTGCGGAGATCTTTTCCTTCCATAAGCACATCCATTACGTCTCACCTCCCAGAAAATATAAACTATCTTGTTCTACGTTTCTTAGTACCTAGTTATTGTATTTAGTTCTTCAATTCTAATCATACATCCCATACTTTAAAATTTCCAAATACTCCATGTACTCTGCCATGATTTTATCGTAATTCTGCAACAAATCTTGTTCCTTACCTTTATAATCCTTGAGATATTTTTCTCCAAGTGCCCCTAAAAAGAGCATAATTATTTCGATGGCCTTAGATGTTTCCACTCCACTACGAAACCTTGAATAATCAATATCCTTAAAAAACATCGGCATAGATTCCTTGGAGACTTGAATGTATTTCTGTTCAATTTCCGCTCGCAGGTCCTGAGGAGAATTCACAAGTCCTTCCATAAACAACTTTACAATATATGGATATTCACGGGCTATTTTAAGCTTAATCACTCCCAGTTCACTCAATCTTTGAAAGATATCCCTCGTCTCAGTTAAGGGGTATTTTTCAAACTCATCAAGCATTTTCTGAATACAGTAATCGACAATATACAAAAATAAACTTTGTTTATTCTTAAAGTAATGAAACAGGATTCCTTTAGAAATTGCAGCTTCCTTAATAATTGAGTTCGTTGACGCCTTATCATATCCTTTATCGGCAAATTCATGGATACAGGCCTTTAAAATTGTTTGCTTTTTATCTTCATGTAGATTTTCAAAATTACGGTACAATGTTATCGCTCCTTGTAAAACTCCTTTTACCAACCGCTTATGATCAACGATGATAGGATTATACACCTCTTTTGACCAAGCGGTCAATACGATTCGCTAGAATTATTTTCTCTTATGGTAGCAATAACCGATTGGAATATATCGTTCTTTTGTTACATAAGCTCGTTGTCATTTAATTTGAACTAATAATATTGCTTGTTCTATAAATCAGATTGCGTGGTAACTAAGACCCCTAAAGTCTAAAAAAAGGTTACGGCTGAGTAAACATGATTGTCGCATAGTAAAATCGGATAAATCTTCCTACTCACTTTAGGTGCTAAGCTAAGAATTTTGTTATAACAATATATTATGGGAACTCAATTCGCCGGCTAAAGAC
Source organism: Desulfosporosinus burensis (assembly GCF_054657535.1). Taxonomy (NCBI): domain Bacteria; kingdom Bacillati; phylum Bacillota; class Clostridia; order Eubacteriales; family Desulfitobacteriaceae; genus Desulfosporosinus; species Desulfosporosinus burensis. The sequence goes on along the minus strand of NZ_BAAHYN010000009.1, from coordinate 65,529 downwards.
ACCTTTATGTGGAAATAACTAAATCACAAATGAATCTTAAAGGGGGCTAAATGCTTGGAAGAGATATTGGTACCCAACCGCATTATTGATTTAGGTCCTGTAGACTTAGTCATTGTATCGCAGTTGGATTCTACTTCAGAGGCCTTAAAGCTTAAGGTTTATGAACGAGAGCACTTCTTCGCGAACCCTAATCCAAGCGATAATCAAGCTCAAATCGCTCAATATTCAATTTGCCCGAGTTGTTTTACACAAGCTATTACTGAAATTCAGAACCTGTACGCAGGGTGGTCTAAAATCGATAAAACTCAGCCTCTGCAAATAATTGGCATTCATAATCAAGATCCTAATACCCTCTTTATCCAATTTTCCCAAGGTGAGCGATTTTTTATCTATCAACGATGTCCTAAGCTAAACCTAGAAATCGTATCCGAAGAATTATTTGGCAAACACCACTTGCGCCAGCGTTCCGTTAGTAGAGATGATGAACAGCATCTTATCTCTATGTTAAGGTTTTTGCCTAAGACAAAAAAAGCGATTAACTTTTATCTTCATAGAATGTCCTCCAGATTCAAACATATTCGAAAACATCTTTCTTTAACTCATTCTAGTTAATTTATTCATTGACGTCGCTTTCCTCAGTATATTACCTTCATAGCACTTGAAAACGCCCTCTATTCTTGTATCAGAAGACATCAAGCAACATAGTATCTGTTATGCTGCTTGTAGTCCCTTTTCAATTAATCAGATGCTCGTAAAGGCATAGTTTGCCCTGCCAACAATATTCAAGATAATACATAAGCCCTTCATGTCCGTGAAACATGAAGGGCATTTTCTAACCATTCTCTGTGTGAAAAAATAATTATACACTAAGGCAATAATTATCGATTCCTTCCTTAGTGAAAACCTTTAATTCACCTTTATAGGTCAAATACACGAGGTGAGCCAAGGTTTCCGCCATGGCGAAACGCAGCTCATGAAAGCTGAGGTCCTGTCTAAAAACCTGTTGGCAGACTTGATAAGCTGTCGCACCACTGCCAATACAGTCTTTCATTTCTTGCAAGCGCGCTTTGTGGTGAGCCTCTAATTGACTGATTCTTTCTTCAACCGTGGAGAACGGCTTGCCGTGAGCGGGCAAAACTAATTTACAATTCAAGCTCCGGATACTGTCGATGGCCAGCAGAAAGTTTTCTAGGGGGTTAGGATCAGCGCCGGTTTGGGGCCACAAACTAATATTGGACGAAATTTCAGGCAAGAGGTGATCCCCTGATAAGAGTACCCCTTGTTCTACATTATAAAAGCAGATATGTCCATCCGTATGCCCTGGTGTCAAGATGACTTGGTATTCGAAATCCCCTATTGTCACCACCTGGCCTGCCTTTAAGGTTGTCAGCTCTGCATGTGGAGATGTATAACGAATCAGGTTATCAACGGAACCGATTGTCTCTTTAACGATATCATTAGGCATGCCATTATCTCTAAACAAGGTGTCCAGCGCATCTAGGATAGCGTATTTACCTTTCCAGTAGCGTTCTATCCGATCGGCATCAATTTCCCCAATATAGACTGGAGCACCTGAGTAATTCTGAAGCCATCCTGCACATCCATAATGGTCCGGGTGAAAATGAGTTAGATAGATTCCTTTAATATCTGAAGGCTTAATAGCATGTTCTTCAAAAAACTGCATCCACCCTTCAACTGTAGCCTCCCGGCTGAGACCCGCATCGATGAGCCACCAACCAAGTGTTCCTTTTACTGCATGACAGTTCACATGATTTAATCTAAATGGCAAGGGTAATTTCACTTTATAAATCCCTAGTGGTTCAAAAATCATCAGCGTCACTTTCTTTCTTTGCTTTCTTACAATAACCGAAAAGTCTAACTACTTATTTCTCCATGCTGCTGCAAATACCTTCCATTTTTTCCGACTGCCCATGATAAAATTCGGGTTAATCTACCTAACATCGACTAACTAGTAGTAGAACTGAATATTGGATGCTATATACAATCATCCAATTGGATGTTTTCAAGTGCCAATCTCGCCCCTATAATAAGTTAAAAACTTGATAGGGGGAACCTAGTTATGCAACATACCTATGCCAAAAGGGTAACTCACATGGAAAATTCAGCGATTCGTGAACTTTTAAAACTTGCTGAACAACCGCACATCATTTCTTTTGCTGGTGGTCTTCCGGCCCCAGAGTTATTTCCACTCTCCGAAATCAGGGAGTCTTATGCTCAAGTTCTTGGAGCAGGCGACCCTTCTGTGCTCCAATACGGAACTACCGAAGGATATTTACCCTTACGTGAGAAGATATCCCACCAAATGCGCGCTAAGGGGATCCCCTCCGAAGCAGATAACATTTTTCTTACCAACGGCTCACAACAAGGATTGGATCTCATAGCCAAGCTATTTCTTGATCCTGGGGATGTAGTGCTCCTTCAAAACCCGAGTTATCTTGGAGCCATCCAAACCTTTCGTAGTTACCAGGCCAATTTTGCGACCATTCCTACAAATGCGGCAGGAATTGATGACATCGCTCTCGAAGTATCTATAAAGCTGAACCGTCCCAAGCTCATTTACCTTGCTCCCACTTATCAGAATCCTACCGGTACCACCCTTACTATTGAAGAACGAAAGGCAGTTCTCCGCGTAGCGAGTAAGTACGGTGTTCCCATAATAGAGGATGATCCCTACGGTGAACTCCGCTATGAAGGTTCTGCCTTACCAGCTATCAGGTCTTTCTCGACCGAGGACGAGGTGATTTACCTTGGTACCTTTTCTAAAACACTAGCCCCCGGACTTCGACTCGGTTGGATCGTTGCTGGAAAGAGCCTGATAGCCAAACTCGTGGTAGCAAAACAAGGGACTGATTTGCACACCAGCACTCTCTTACAAAGGGCTACCCACTACTACCTAACCCATTTTAACGCCAACCAACACATCGAAACGATTCGTCAAGCCTATAAAGTACGCAGAGATCTTATGCTCAGCGAACTCCAGGAGAACTTCTCCAATCAAGCCATATGGACCGAGCCAACCGGAGGTATGTTTATTTGGCTAACCCTACCAGAGAAATATGACACGGTTAACCTCCTGCCCTCTGTCTTGACTGGTAATGTAGCCTATGTTCCGGGAGCCCATTTTTTCACACATGAAGGAAGCTACAGTAGCATGAGATTAAATTTTTCCAACCCTACACCACTGCAAATACAACAGGGAATTAAACTCTTGGCAAATATACTGTAATGCGATGCACGAAGCACGAAGCGCGAAGCACGAGGCACGAATTAAGGGCCCTGCACCCTCGTACCTCGTGTATGCATCATGGCTCACACATCGCGCATCGCGCTTCGTGCATGGAATTGGGGGAAAACGAATCATGAAACTGCACATAGACCGTTCCAGTAAGACGCCGCTTTACTTACAGATCAGGAGCCAGATTCGTCAGCTCATCCTAGCTAATGATCTTCCTCCCGGTTTCCGCCTTCCTCCTGAGCGAAAGCTGGCAACCACGTTAGGCGTCAATCGCACCACCGTGGTCAATGCCTACCATGAGCTGGTAGCCGATGGATTGATTCAGCCACACGTAGGCAAAGGGACCATCGTAAGTCCCCCCCAGCCAGTAGGCCCTGCTCATGACGGTTTTACAAATGCCAACGATTCTGAGACACTAGGTGTGCCTATACAGCCAATATCTTGGCAAAATTTTTATACCAGACAGTCTGAGCGCATGCATAATCCCGTCTTGGCGTCAATATTGGATGAGATTGGTGAAGAGGATCAGATTTCTTTCGCCTTGGGATCGCCAGCAGGTGAATACTATCCGCTTAAGGAATTTGGTCAAATAAGCCAGGACGTAATGCGCCCTGGCAAGTGGCAAGCCTTCGAATACGGACCTACCATTGGACATTATCCTCTGCGCCAATATATAGCAGATTGGCTTAGTCAGAGGGGCATACGCACCCAAGCCCAGACTGTTTTAATGACCTCCGGTTCTCAACAGGGTCTTGATCTTCTAACTAAGGTTTTCTTGGAGCCAGGGGATTACATCGTAATGGAGGAACCTTCTTTCCTTGGAGCTATTGGTGTTTTTAAGGCATCAGGCGCCCATATCCTTACTGTACCATTAGATCAGGAAGGTTTAAGAATAGATGTCTTAGAACAAATCTTAGCACGACATAGGCCTAAATTCATCTACACCCTTCCGACATTCCAGAATCCTTCCGGAATAACCACGAGTCTGGCGCGACGGCAACAGCTTCTTAAATTGGCCTATCAATACCATGTACCTATCGTGGAAGATGATCCCTATAGCGAACTGTTTTACGAAAATCAGCCCTTCCCTTCCCTTAAGTCTTTAGATGAGTATGGACATGTAATCTATCTGGGAACGTTCTCCAAAATACTATTTCCTGGACTTCGCCTCGGCTGGTGTGTGGCACCTACTCCAGTACTAGAGCAATTATCCCTTGCCAAACAGCACGTTGACCTCCATACTAGCACAACCGCTCAGTGGGTTATGACAGAATTTTGCAAACGAGGACTGCTGGACGAACACCTTCTAATCGTAAGAAAACAATATAGATGTCAACGTGATGCTATGGTGACCGCTTTAAAGGAGTTTGCGCCTCAGGGCTTATCCTGGACAGTGCCGGAAGGTGGTTTTTACTTATGGTGTGAACTGCCGCCTGGCATGAAAGCCGCAGCACTGCTTACCAAAGCAGCGGAAAAGAAAGTGACGTTTGTCCCAGGGAATGCCTTTTATGTTAACTCTGGAGGGAAAGACCGGATTAGACTTTGTTTCTGTCGTCATTCGGAAACAACGATTCGAGAAGGGATTTACCGCCTCTGCGAGGCTATTACGGAGATGTTAAATCAATCTCCCCCAGGAGGCACGACTACTCTCACTCGATTTCGAGAACCTTTAGTATAAAGAATAAAGAAAACTTGGCTAGTGCCAAGCGCTGACCAAGGGTGGTCGAGTGTCCTTGAATCCATGACTCGAACAGGACGTTCGAGATTAGAGCGCCGCCATGACTCGAACAAGGACGTTCGAGATTAGAACACCGCCATGGATGGCAAGGCGCCGTGATGGCGAGAAGGGACCCACCCGAAACTTATGCTTCTGACTGGTATAAAAGAAGGGGCCTTGCTTCACACACAAGCAAAGCCCTTCTTTATATTTAGGAATTAAATCGGTATCCCGTTCCCCAATAAAGTCTCGATAAATTCTGGATTTGAAGGGTCTCTTTCGATCTTTTTTCTTATCTTTTGTACATGAACAGGTACGGTTGCACTATCTCCAAAGTATTCATTCCCCCATATAGTCTCGAAAATATGTTCTTTACTAAAAACAATATTTGGATTTGTGGCAAAAAACACTAGCAATCCATATTCTGTTGTCGTCATTTGAACTTCTTTACCATTAACAAAGACTTTATGCGATGCTGTATTTATCTCCAAGCCTCTGTGGTTTATTATTTCAGAAGCTACTGTTTTGCCTTTTAGACGTTCATATCTTGTAATATCGGACTTATCGTCTTTCTCATCAACCTTAATTTGATTAAATACACTTAGTACAAACGCCAGTTTCGTTAATTTCCCTTTAAACCCTCCACATTTTAAATCCCTATTGTTTTGACAATTATTGTGGTGGTTATGATGCATATGTTTCATAAAGCCATGATGCCTATGCCCAGCGCAGCAGTCCTGCATCGTAAACTCGGTTTGGCTTTCATGTTTCACTTTCTTGCCATCACAGTCCAGTTCTGTACTAATTTTGACTTTGGTCTCACCGCTGGAAAGATTCTTTTCAAATTCATTCGTAAAGCCAACTATTTGTAGTTGATCTTTCTTGGCTTCCGCTTGAAAAACGCCACTAATTACCTCCTTCTCTTTCATTATGGAAACTACATCATACATAAGTTTCAGTTTACTCATCTAAACGACCTCCCTGTTTTTTGCTTACAAATTGATTATAGCGGGAGGTTTTAAACTCGTTTTAAAGCAATTATAAAAATTTTATAAAAAGATTCTAAAGTTCTATTTAAAACTTATTCAGATGAACCTTATCAAACCCTAAATCTCCCTCCATATGAGGCGTCTTGGCCTCATCGGGATAGCCTATGGAAATAATTGATGCTACCTTTAGGTTCTCAGGAATACCCAAAATCCTCCGCACATACTGTTCAGCGGTTTCAGTTTCCGTATACTGGCGTTCCCGAATTTGAATCCAGCAAGATCCTAATCCTAAAGATTCTGAAGTTAGATGCAGAATCGTTGCAGCAATGGAAGCGTCTTCTATCCAGACATCACTTATCGTTGGGTCTGCCAAAATTACAATGCCTAAGGCGGCACCCTTCAAAAACCCAGCGCCCTTCTTCGCCAATGCTAATTGAGCCAAAATCTCTGAATCATCTACCACTACAAATTGCCATGGTTGGAATCCTCGCGAGGATGGGCTTAATAACGCCGCGTTCTGAAGTAATTGGACTGTGCTAACGTCTAACTTTGTGGATTTATATTTACGAATACTTCGGCGTCTATAGAGAAGATCCAACATAATTTTACCCCCTATCAAATTTAGATAACCTACTTAAAGCTAATTTGATGATAGACCTTAAATAAGTATACTTATTAAGATTATATTGAACGCCACCGATTATTTTTGCAAGCCCCCCAGGAAAATATTCCATACAAAGGGCTCTATACTATCCAGGGGCAGTACACAACCCTTTACCTTGTCTACCTGGCAGTTTTCGGGCTATCCCTATACAGCCTTATCTTTGGTCTTCTAAGTTTTGAACTTGAAATTGTGAAACATTATCACTTGCCTAGAGCTTTGCAGTAGAAAGCAGATCAAGAACCGAGCTTTAATAATATCTCCGAAGAGCAAGTCATCACTTTTGATAATCCCCCAAAAAAGAGCCTTCCCCTTCACATAAACGTGAAGGAGAAGGCTCTCAAACTATCTACTATTCTACTTCTTGAATAATTGGCAAAATCACAGGTCTCCGACGAGTTTTCTCGTAAAAATGTTTACTCAAAGTATCTCGAATTTGGTTCTTTAAGACCGCCCATTCTGTGACGCGATTCTCCCGACACCTCGCCATTGTCTGCCTTATTTTTTGTTTAGCCTCGTCTAACATAGTCTCGGACTCACGGACATACACAAACCCACGCGTCACAACGTCCGGTCCTGCCACAATGGCTCCGCTTGCACGGCTGATTGTCAAGACGACGATTAGAATACCATCTTGGGAGAGTTGTTTTCGATCCCTAAGCACAATGTTGCCAACGTCTCCAATCCCCAATCCATCGATCAACACCTTACCTGCCATAACCTTGCCGCCTAGAGCAGCACCATGGCGGGTAAACTCAACGACTCCACCGTTTTCAGTGATAAAAATATTCTCCCGTGGAATACCTAGTTGTTCCGCTAGTTGAGCATGTTTGATCAACATGCGATATTCTCCGTGCACGGGCATAAAATATTGGGGTCGAACCATACTCAGCATTAATTTTTGCTCTTCCTGGCTTGCGTGACCAGATACGTGCATTCCTTCTGCCGATTCATAGATAACATTGGCACCCAGCTTGAAAAGCTGATCCACTGTTTTGGCCACAGATTTCTCATTACCGGGAATTGGGCTCGCTGAGATAATCACCGTGTCTCCTGGTTGAATGGCCACATGCCGATGATCATGGTTTGCCATGCGGGTCAGTGCAGACATCGGTTCACCTTGACTACCTGTAGTCAATATACAGGCTTGATTTCCTGGTAAACTGATAATTTCGTCGATATCCATAAGGGTTCCCTCTGGAATATCCAGATATCCGAGTTCCTCGGCAATCCCTACAATATTCACCATACTTCGCCCTACAACCGCTACCTTACGGTTGGTATTAACAGCCGCTGTGATAGCCTGTTGAAGACGATAGACATTCGAAGCAAAGCTAGCAAGGATCACTCTATCCTTAGCATTACGAAACGCTTCGTTAATCATTTCCCCCACATGACTTTCGGACGGCGTAAATCCGGTTCTTTCCACATTCGTACTGTCTGATAAGAGGCATAAAACTCCCTTATCACCGAGTTCCGAGAATTTATGAATATCTAGGATTTCCCCCGATACTGGAGTATGGTCGAGTTTAAAATCCCCGGTCACAACGATAGTTCCTAAGGGCGAATGAATGGCAATTGCTACTGCATCTGGGATGCTATGGTTGACACGAATGAACTCAATTCGAAACACTCCCAGCTTAATCACATCACGTGGCTGTACAACAGTAGCATTGATATTGTTCAAGTTATTCTCTTTCATCTTGGACTGAATAATCCCTAAGGTCAAGCGAGTTCCAAATAAGGGTACATTTAAATCCTTCAACAAATAGGGTAAGGCACCGATATGATCTTCGTGTCCGTGTGTGAGCAAAACTCCTAGCAGCATTTCTTTGTTTTCAATCAAATATGAGTAGTCAGGTATCACAATATCAATACCGAGCATGTCATCGTCAGGGAATGCTAATCCGGCATCAACAAGCACCATTTGATTATCATAGCGGATTACTGTCATGTTCTTTCCGATTTCTCCAAGGCCACCCAATGGAATAATTTGTAATTTATGCTCTTTCGGCAAATAAATCCCTCCTGTTTAATTCTATCTCTCGCATGTGCCTAAAAAGCTAAGGCATCCCCGTGATTTCTTTCGAAGCCCAAAATAAAGACAACAAAAAGACGCGAAATAACATAACGAACACAATGACGCCCAAGCATTCGCCAGTATTTCGATTATCATCTATGAAACTAGCCGCACAATAAAGATAATATATTATAGCGCGAAAAACGAGGGCTGGCAAGTTACTTCAACTTCACTTAAAACATCTACATTCCTCTATCTGACAGATACTACGTATAAATTTCTAGAATTCGGGAACTATAGAAACAATGCTGTCTAGAAAGGTGGATAAAAATCATGACCAATGTTATTTGTTCTGCAGTCAAATGTAGCCATAACGAGGATGGACACTGTCAGCTTGAGACCCTTAGCGTTACTTCGAGCTTGATGGACCGTGAAGCAGAGTGCGCTTTCTACGAACCTGGAAATAAATAATTCTGCGACTTTTTAATTTTAAGACTTCATCGTTAAAGTCATCGCCCTTCAAGGTGATGACTTTAATTATTTTAGAGGCAGGAATTTCAAGGCAAGCAGAGAATGCTTTTATTATAAAACATGCCATTTATTTCTACCTAAGGTAAAGGAAGAAGGGTGACTCGAATGTTAAACTCTAAAGAAGACCTTACCCTAGAACAAGCTCATGCGCTCTTGGAGGACTTTGCTAAGCGTTGGTTGGCCCACGATGGGCTTTGGTTCCAAGCCATTGAGCAAGCGCACGGAATTGAAGAAGCGGTTGGGCGTGATGTTGAAGCTTGGCGAAGGTTTACGGTCCTTGAAGCTAAACGCGTGATGGCCTTTTTGGGGTTAACTAAGAATGGGGGACTTGACGCACTGGAAAGAGCTTTGAAATTTAGGCTTTATGCCTTTCTAAATGAACAAGAAAGCTTTAGACCAAATGATCATACTTTGATATTCCACATGAAGGATTGCCGTGTCCAGTCAGCCCGGAAACGTAAAAATCTTCCCGACCATCCTTGTAAACCCGTAGGAGAGGTTGAATACTCTTTATTCGCTTCTACGATTGACCCTCGGATAAAGACGACTTGTATTGCATGTCCACCAGATCCCCACCCTGAAGAATTCTATTGTGGATGGAAGTTTACTCTCATCGAAGATTAACTCAGGATATAAAGAAAACCTGATAATTTCTGACCAGTAATCGAGATAGAACCCCTGCTTGTTGTAGCAGAGGTTCTATCTTATTTTATATATTACGGGTTTTTTTAATAATTTCTTTGTTACCTTGACCTGACTATCTAGTCTTGAATTTGATCACCTTGTCTATAACATTATAGACAGCTCTAAACAATTGGCTGACCCAATTCAGAGGCTACCTTCAATTCGGAAAACACGTGTGCTTGTTTGTTAGTATTACTTACTTTCATCAGCTTATGATCACTCATAAGCTTTTCAAGAAACTTGATCTCTTCGTTTGTCGCGTCGACTAGTGGAAGGCGAACTTTCCCGGCTTTAATCCCGATCATATTCAGTATGGTTTTAATAGGAACCGGGTTTGCCGTAATAAATATGCCTTTGAAGACTGGAAAGAGTTCAAGATGAGATTTTGTTGCTTGGGCCGTATCTCCGGCAAACCAGGCATCCACCATTTCTTTCATTTCATCTCCAATGATATGAGCTGCTACACTAACGATTCCGCTGCACCCTAAGGCTAACATGGGTAGGGTCATCGAGTCATCCCCACTGTAGACCGCAAAATCAGAAGGCAACAATCGCTTTAATTCACTAACTTGATCCATCGAACCCGCTGCTTCTTTTAATGAGGTAATGTTGGGGATTTCAGAAAGCCTTTTCACAGTCTCAGGCAATAAATTAGCTGAGGTCCTGCCTGGTACATTATAGAGCATCAAGGGTAGAGACGTTGCCTCAGCAATCGCCTTAAAGTGCTGATACATCCCCTCTTGAGAAGGTTTGTTGTAATAGGGTACAACGGCCATCAGTCCATCTACGCCCGTTGTCGCAGCCTTGCGGGCGAGCGCAATACTGGAATTGGTAGAATTGGACCCGATCCCTGCGATGACGGTTGCTTTTGAGCCCAGAGCCCCTTTCACTGCCTTAAAAAGCTCTATTTTTTCCTGATCCGTAACCGTTGGAGATTCTCCCGTCGTTCCACAAACCACAACCCCATCTGATCCATGGGCGATTAAATGCTGAGCTAAGCGTATAGCTTCTTGATAGTCGACTTCTAACGCTTCATTCATGGGAGTTACCATGGCTGTCAAGATTCTTCCTAAAGACATCTTTCTCATCCTTTCTCCCCACTTTTGTTTTAATCTAATCAGTTCCGAGACACCCACTTTTAGCAAGTGGTTTTCTTATTTTGCTTCTAAACTTCTAATTTGAACTTTCTGTGTAAAGCCTGTACTGCTGTCACCATATCTTCCTTATGAACTAGCACCCAGATCGTTGTATGTGAATCAGCCGATTGCAAGATGGTCACACCTGCATCGGATAGCGCTTCAACCATATCAGCCATGACACCTGGTACGCCAGCTATTCCTGCTCCTACAATAGAAACTTTAGCACAACTGGGAACAACGTCCGGTAAAAAACCCATATTCTGTAGAATACTAACGGCCTTGGCGGCGATCTCGTCTGAAACCGTATACAGCACTGCTTCCGGTTGTACACTGATAAAATCTACGCTAATGTCTGCTAGCGCCATTGCTTTAAAGATTCGTTTATCCGTTAGATGAATGTCGGGATCATTCAACGTTAAAACTCGAAGTTGAGTAACACTTGGCGTGTGGGCAATTCCGGCAATAATACGGTCGCTGGTAATATCCGTTCCCACTTCACGATCGGGATGCATATTAGTAACCAAGGTTCCCGGTGCATCCGAAAAGGTCGATTTAATTCTCAGCGGTATATTTCGTTGCATAGCGATCTCTACAGCACGTGGGTGTATAACCTTAGCCCCCTGATAGGCCAACTGACATATTTCGTTATAGGTGACCGTATCTAAAATTCGAGCATCTTCAACAATTCGAGGATCTGCGGTCATAATTCCCTCAACATCGGTGTAGATATCGATTGTTTCCGCATCGAGCGCGACCCCCAGGGCGGAAGCCGTCGTATCGCTTCCTCCTCGTCCAAGTGTTGTAATCTGACCACTCTCCGTGACTCCTTGGAATCCAGTCACGACCACCACTTTACCTTCCGCCAATTGTTCGAGTATCTCTCCTGGCTCAACCCTAATAATTCGGGCATCCCCAAAATCATTATTCGTAATAATTCCTGCTTGCCCTCCTGTAAAGAGAACTGCTTTTAGTCCCATACTATTTAACGTGCTCACCAAAACTGTTCCAGAAATCACTTCTCCACAACTCATCAGAAGATCTAACTCTCGTTTTGGCAAATCCGGATGTATCCCTTTTACCATGTTCAGAAACGTATCCGTTGAATAGGGGTCTCCAGAACGGCCAATAGCTGAAACGACAATCACCGGAGAATATCCGCTATGAACAGCCTCTGAGACTTTGGAGGCCACCAGGGCCCTCAGCTCTGCAGTAGCTAGGGAGGTTCCACCAAATTTTTGGACTACAATACGCAACTCCAACCCCCCATTTCGTGGTTCGAGGTTCGATATTCGTGGTTCGAACTTCCAGCCTCGAACTTTTATCTTTTACTTGTAACTTTTTTCTTCTACTTCTAATCTCTATACAAAGAACTTTAGACCACTAAATCTGAGCTTCTAGCCACATGATCGTGTTGATAGCCTCAAACACAGGCCTTTCAGACTTCATTTCGAACCACGTCCTCGGACTACGAACTACACTAGGATTAAAGTAAAAGCTCGGCAATTTGCACGGCGTTCGTTGCCGCACCTTTACGTATTTGATCTCCAGCCACCCATAAGTTGAAGCCCTGAGGGATGGAAAAGTCTTGACGCAAGCGCCCTACATAGACTTCGTCCTTATCCGCACTAAACCAAGGCATGGGGTATTGGTCCTTCCCTGGATCATCGATTACAATAACGCCAGCAGCTTTACTCAAGGCCTCCCGAATTTCTGAGACACTGACTAACCGATCCGTCTCCACGTTGATAGACTCAGAGTGACTACGGAATACTGGTACCCGTACCGTTGTGGCAGTGATCGCCATATTGGGTACGTGGAATATCTTTTGAGTTTCCTTCACCATCTTCCACTCTTCTTTGGTATAGTCTCCCTCTTGAAATACATCAATCCGCGGAACAAGGTTAAAGGCAATTTGATAGGGAAAAACGGAGGATTTGAGTTCTTCTCCATTAGACCAAGCCTTAACCTGTGCTTCCAGTTCCTCAATGCCTTCGCGTCCGGCTCCAGACACTGCTTGATAAGTTGAAACAACCACCCGACGGATTCCAGCTAAATCAAAAATCGGCTTAAGTGCCACTGCCATAATAATGGTGGAACAATTAGGGTTGGCAATAATCCCTTTGTGACTGAAGACATCTTCTGGATTAACTTCAGGCACGACAAGCGGCACTTCTGGGTCAAGCCGAAAGGCACTGCTATTATCAATGACCACTGCTCCACTGTCCACAGCAGAACGGGCATATTCTGTACTAGCTGATCCACCGGCAAAGAGAGCAATGTCTATCCCCTTAAAACTCTCGTGAGTCGTCTCCTGAACCTCAAGTTCCTGACCCTGCCATGTAATGCGTTTTCCTGCAGAACGCTTTGATGCTAACAACCTTAGTTCATTAACCGGAAACTTCCGCTCAGCAAGGATTTTAAGAAACTCTTGTCCTACAGCGCCTGTGGCGCCAACAATTGCTACATTAGACATTACTTATGTTCCTCCTTAAATTTGTCTGGAATCAGGCCTAGTGGGCAAGGTGCCCTACGAAATGGCAAGGCACCTTAGGCTGCTGCATGTTACACCCGGTAATCCACAAGGACTGGTTGAATTTGCTTTCCCTCACAGGCCATGAGGATTGTTTCTGGAACTCGATTCATATGTGCCACGAGAGAATTTGCCTTAACGACCGGATTATCTTGCCCAAAGGGTACCAAGTAAACATTTTTCGTAATGAGTAAGGTCCCAATATTACGAGCATTTAAGCCGAGCCCATCGTTGGTCGAAATCGCCAAAACTACAGGTCTCTGATTTCGAAGATGAGATTTTGCTGCCATGAGCACGGGTGTATCTATAATTCCGTTAGCCAATTTTGCGAGGGTATTTCCTGTACATGGAGCAATAACCACACAATCAAACATCTTGGTGGGCCCAATCGGCTCTGCTTCAGGAATCGTATTAATCAATTCCTTATGCGTAATCTCCCGAAATTGCTGCTTCCATTCTTCTGCTTTTCCAAATCGTGTGTCAGCGTTATCAACAGAATAAGAAATGATTGGCGTTAGTTCTGCCCCTTCTGCAATTAAATGTTTCATGACCTGAATAATTTCATGGATTGTACAATGTGATCCTGTGATCGCAAACCCAATTTTTAACCCCTCAAACTTCATCCTTTCACACCTCCACTTTACAAGTAGTGTTCACTGTGGTCAAGTGACGAAGAATAAGTTGCGGATAAATTTGAGCTAGAATTCGTCCGGCGGTTTTCGGAGCTACTATACCCGGAAGACCCGGAGCAAGAAGAGCTTTAATACCCAGCATCTGGGCGTATTCAAAATCCGTCCCTCCCGGAATTGATGCCAAATCCACGATGACCGCATCCTGCGCAACCTTCTCTAACATCATGCGATCTAAAATCGGATAAGGAACCGTGTTAAAAATTAGTTCCGCACGACCGATCTCATCCATCAGATCGACTAAATGTACAGCATGAAGTCCCATCTCTACAGCGCGTGCTAAATCCGAAGGCTTTCGAGTAACCCCGGTCACATGTGCTCCAATGCCTTGTAACATACGGGACAGAGTCCAACCACACCGCCCTAATCCAATGACGAAGCTTTGACTACCATGAATCGTAATCGTTGTAGCCTCCATTGCCATTTGAATGGCTCCTTCTGCGGAAGGAATAGAATTAAGGATAGCCAGTTCATTTAGGTTAACGGTTTCTATTAATTGGATACCTAAATTGTCTGCAATCGCCCGCAAAGCTGGTCGCGCGAAACCTATGATCAGTGGTACCTGCACTGGTATAGATTCCAGAACTTTTTTGTTCAAAACAATAGGTGAATCAGAGTATTTGGCTTTGACAACCCCACGTTCGTCAGTGCCGAACATCGGAAAAAGCAACGCATCCACTTGGCCGACTGCCTCTTCAAGCGATGGCGCAAGTGTCAATCCCGAAATGGGAGAAGCCTTTTCGAATCCGACCCCAACTATGTAGGCTCCCAGTTTCTGAAGTTCAGAAATTAAATAAATTTCACGCTCGTCTCCTCCGATTACCGCTAAACGAATTCCTTTAAGACCCGCACTCATTTTATTGCCCCCTTTGAGACAGTGTCCCATTGACTACTATCCATTATATGAGGGTATGCAGGCTGCGGTTACGCTCAAAATAATCTAATCGAGGAAATTATCGAGCCCAATCACGAGATCCGTTAATTCTGCCGCTTTGCGAATACTCAATATAATTCCTGGCATGTAGGTCTCTCTGGAGAATGCATCATGTCGAATGCTTAAAGCTTGCCCTAACCCTCCAAATAAAACTTCTTGATGAGCGATTAAACCCGGCAAACGCACAGAGTGAATATGAATCCCACCAAGATCGGCACCTCGAGCTCCAGGGAGTTTCTCGTACTCATTCGGGTGTCCCTGAACCATAGGTTTACGGACTTCTAATATCCCCTCAGCTGTTTTCAAAGCCGTCCCCGATGGAGCATCAAGTTTTTGATCATGATGCATTTCAATAATATCAACATTGGGGAAAAACTTGGCCGCTTCCCTAGCAAATCGCATCATTAAAATTGCGCCGATAGAGAAATTGGATGCGATGAACGCCCCCACCCCTTCTTTTTCAACAAGGACGCGGATTTCCCCAATCTCTGCTTCATCCATACCAGTTGTTCCTACAACTGGTACCACTCCTGCCATAATTGCGATTTTTGAATTTTTTAAGACGGATTGGGGATTTGTAAAATCAACCAAGACATCCGCCCGTGTCGAACGTAAGATTTCTTGATCAAGGGGGCCAGTGATATCCACACCCACTCTCGGAGCGCCAATAACAAAGCCTATATCCATTCCCTGATGTCTGGTATCAGAAGCTCCAACCAGAAGGAGATCATCTTCTTTTAAGAGAGAGCGGATCAGTTCTTGACCCATTTTTCCACATGCTCCAGATACGAAAACTCGAATTTTTTTCAATGAAACCCCTCCTGCAATGATAAGGCAAAAACCCCGTTGCATAATGCAAGGCGGGGTTACAGCTTTTCCATTCATTTTATTGGGTATCTGGTTCTCTGTCAAATTGAATTTTTTAACGAATCCTTTCAGATCTATTCTGTAAATCGATGATAATGACCTCAGACCCTACTTTTTTAATCGTTTGCCAAGGGATCACCAGAGTTTCACGTTCGCGATCTCCTTTTGATCCCCAAAAGCCTGAAAATCCTCCCCGTGAAGTAAGAATAATCGCCTCAACAGAGCCACTTAAGGAAATATCCAGATCCGCATCCCCTACTAAGCCTAGTTTCGCTCCATCATACAAATTAATAATTTCTTTACCAGCAAGATCACTTAAAAGCATCCTATCCTCTCCCTATTTCCGCAATCTCGTCCAAGCTTTCAATCCGAATGGTTGTAGAATGGCCAGCAATAAGGAAAACGCCGCAAGTGGCTCAACGAAAAATTCGGATTTACTCCACCAATCTTCCGGTATTTTCAAGAAGGAGAATAAAAGTTCTAGTGATAGGTAAATTCCACCTGCCGTGCCAACTAATTGGCTTAAGACAGTTGCAAGTTGATTTGGTGTAGTCTGAGATGATCGCCACATCATCCTATACTTTCGTTCCCTTACTGAAAGGACAATCCCCATGATCAAAAGCACAACCCCAAGGGCTTGCATCTTCACTCCCCCTCAGGGGATTGTATGAACTGACAAACTTGCGTAGAACATGAAACCCTAAAAAATGAAGTTAAAACTCACCCTCAAGTAAGTTTTCCTATCTCTAAAAAGGTTTATATTCCCGTCGAGCCAAACCCACCCGCTCCTCGGGGTGTTTCCTGAAGTTCAGCAACGTCTACAAAGTTCGCGTGGAAAATCGGCATAAATAGCATTTGGGCTATCCTATCCCCAGGCTTAATAGTCACAGGTTGGGTTCCCAAGTTTTGAATCAAGATCTGAATTTCTCCACGGTAATCCGAATCAATCACACCCACACCGTTTGTTAAACCTATGCCGTGTCGACTTGCTAAACCACTCCGCGCAAAGACCAGTGCTACAACAGACTGACTTGGGAGCTCAATAGCCAGTCCTGTTGGAATTTTAACATTTTCTCCTGGGCTCACCGTGATGGGTTCGCTGAGATCCGCGCTAAGATCCACACCTGCGGAGGCAGCCGTCGCGTATGTCGGAAGGGCCAAGGAATTATTAGCCATTCTTTTTACCTTGACCGTGATAGAGTCTGACATTAAAAAAATCCTCCTTGACATAAGCGAAGTTCGATGTTCGCTATTCGAACCACGAACTTCGAACTTCGAACTTCGAACTTCAAACCACGATTTTATTCCCAGCCTATTTTCTCTAATAAATCGGAAAGTACCACTTCATGCCCCGCTGGGCCTAGTGTCATGACACTAATTTTATCTTTTTGCCAGAGGCGCCCTACGACGCGCAAAACATCTTCCAAGGTTACTCGACTGAGTTTTTCTACGACTTCCTCTGGGGATAGTACGCGGTTATAGGTAAGTTCTGTCTTGCCCAGTCGACTCATCCGACTGCTTACTGCTTCTAGACCAAGATATAGGCCGCCTTTTATTTGCGCTTTTGTCCTGTCTAATTCCTCTGCACTAATCCCTTTTTGTTTTATATTCATTAGCTCTTCTAGAATACACTCGATGACTTCTTTAGTATTCTTGGGACTCGTACCCGCATAGACCGCGAATAACCCCGTATCAACATACGTAGAATGATACGAATATACGGAATAGGCTAATCCACGCTGTTCACGAATCTCTTGAAATAGGCGGGAGCTGAGCCCTCCACCTAAAATATTATTAAAAATATGCATAGCATAGATATCCTCATCATCTTGGCTGAGACCTGGTACTCCCAAGATAATATGCATCTGTTCTGTTTCTTTCTGTTGATAATGTTCCACTTTAAAACCTGAGGGAGTTCCTTCAATTACCCGACGTCCACCTCTCTCAAATGTCCCGAATTGAGTGGATAGTTTCTTCACGACTTCATCATGCTTAATTCTTCCCGCCACAGCGATCACGACATTTTCGGGGGCATAGTGTTCTGAAAGGAAATGCATGATTTTTTCTCGACTCAAAGACCTAATGCTCTCCTCTGTCCCTAAGATTGGTTTTCCTAACGGATGATCATTCCAAACATGTTCTGAAAAGATATCATGAATTATTTCATCCGGGGAATCCTCATACATCTTTATTTCTTCTATTACTACGTTCTTCTCTTTTTCGATTTCCTTTTCATCAAAGAGCGAGCAAAAGAACATGTCGCTTAAAACATTAATGGCTAGATCAAGGTCCTCGTCCAGAACTTTTGCGTAGTAACAAGTATATTCTTTCGTCGTAAAAGCGTTTAATTGACCACCAACAGCCTCGAGGGATTCCGCTAAGGCACGAGCACTTCGATTTTCAGTGCCTTTGAAAAACATATGTTCAATAAAGTGTGAGATTCCTTCATATCCTTCAAGTTCATCCCGAGAACCAGCTCCCACCCATATCCCAAAAGCGGCGGAACGCACATGTTCAATTTCTTCCGTAATGATCCTAACTCCATTAGGTAACAGTGTTTTTTGATACAACTAATTCACTCCCTCTTATTTCCTTGACTGAAAGGAAATAATCGACTTAAAGACCCTTCTTCAGCTACTTCATTTTCACTGAGCAATGGCACACTGTTTAATTTTTGTTCTCTAAGCCATATCTCTAAACGTCCAAGACGTTCTCCAGCTCGAACTGGAAGATTGGTCGTTTTTTCCCACACAACACGGGTTTGTAGGTTCTTACGTTCAACTTTTGATAGGCTGACATCGATTGGATCCTTAATAAAGACTGATACGGGTTTGATGACACTGGGAAATTCGCTCATAATCTGTCCTGCATTAGCCAGATGAACGGTTTCAGTGTTCTGAAAACCCCACTCTAAAAGTTTCTTAGCATCTCCAAACCGATCTGGTGCATTCAGAACAACGACTAAGAGTTGACGCCCCTCTTTTGTAGCGGAGGCAACCAGGCATTTTCCTGCTGCAGTCGTTGTGCCAGTTTTAACACCGTCAGCATGAGGGTAGTTCCAGAGCAATTTATTCGTATTACGCAGATCCATCATCACGTCAGGCTCAATGAAATGAATCTCAGTTTCCTTAAGACGGGTAATGGAAACAAACTGAGGAATTTGCAACCCATAGCGTGCCATTAAGGCCAGATCATAAGCCGTAGAATAATGTTCCTTCCGAGGTAAGCCGTTGGTATTTACGAAGTGTGTATTCTGTGCTCCTAGGGCCAAAGCTTTCCTATTCATCCACTTGAGAAACTGCTCTTCACTTCCAGCGATATGCTCGGAAATTGCAACACATGCATCATTTCCTGAACGAACCAGTGCCCCGGTAATAAGTTCATAAAGATTGATCTTTTCTCCTGGATCGAGATACAAGGATGACTCTCCAACAGCCGCCGCTTTCGGACTAACGGTCACAATTTCGTCTGGCCGCCCTAACTCTAACCCTAAAATTGCCGTCATGATCTTAGTTGTACTTGCAGGAGGACGCTGTTTATGGGCTTGCTTACTAAAAAGAACATCCCCTGTAGCGACATCCATTAGAACAGCCGCATCCGCTGTTATCCTAGCAACTCCGACTGTATCCGCAGCAGGTTTTCGCACAGATTTTTGGGCTGGGGCGCTATAGACTGGGTTCACCGACATTAAACTAAGAACTATAGTACAAAGAACTACGCAGCACCAAGCACGCGTCCACTTTAGCCTGATCATTCAACCACCTCGACTTTTTAATTTGTCATGAGGTAGTATCTCCGCTCTGGTGATATGTTATTAGTTCGTCAAGAGATTGGAAACTATATCCTTGTACGGCTAATTGATGGAGAATTACTGGTAAAGCTTTGACAGTATTCGCTTTGGGATGCATTAAAACAATGGCGCCAGACTTGTTGGGTTTGATTCCAAACCGGATTGCCGGATTAATAATCCGTTTGGCAATAATTTCCGGCGTACTGTCTGCACGCCAATCCACTGTATCTAATGTCCAGAGAATCGTCTGATAGCCTAATTCTTTGGCAGCTCTTAGTCCCGAAGCACCTTTTTCACCGTAAGGTGGTGCATATAAATGTGTTTTTTGTCCGATAATTTCTTCAATAATAGTTTCCGTCTTTTTGATTTCTTCTTGGTTTGCGCTGACGGAAAGCCGATCCGGATGAGGATGAGAATAGCCATGGTTTTCAATTTGGTGGCCGCGATTGGAGATCATTTTTAATATGTCTGGGTTCTTCTTAGCCCAGCGACCTGTGACAAAGAAGGTTACACGGGCTTTACCCTTATCCAACTCGTCTAGGATAGCTGGGATATATTCCTCGCCCCAATCCACGTTAATCGTTATAGCCATCACCAATTGATCCGTATTAACTTGCTCTATGGGCTTAGAAACTGAAGTATTCGACTCCATAAACCAACGCTCTGTGATACCCACAAGCAACAGAAAGAAAATCCCGACTAACGAGAGGATTCGTCGCGAGATTTTTAAGTTAATGAACATATGCGTCCCCCCTTCCTTAACATTTATGCGGATAGGGGAACTCACAGACTGGTCATCAATTATTATATTAGGATTTGGGAATTGTCGGGTTTTCCTTACGAACGTTTGGCATAGCTTCCTTGCGCGAAAGATTTAGGCGACCTTGTTTGTCAATGGCAGTCGCTTTGACCATGATCTCATCCCCGACTTTAACAATGTCCTCCACTTTTTCCACACGTTCATGAGCTAATTGAGAGATGTGAACCAGACCTTCCTTGCCGGATAGTCCCATGACTCCTGGGATGACTTCTACAAAAGCTCCAAAATCCATAACCCTAGTGACTCTTCCTTGGTATATTTTACCAACTTCCACTTCTTGAGTTAAAGCCTGGATAATCTTTAAGGCTTTCTCCCCACCTTCGCCACCAACCGAAGAAATAAAGACGCGGCCATCATCTTCGATGTCAATTTTAACACCGGTTTCCTCCACAATCTTCTTAATCGTTTTTCCACCAGGTCCAATAACATCGCGGATCTTATCCGGATGAATCGAGGCAGTGATTATTCTTGGTGCATAGATTGATAGTTGTGGGCGAGGTTTAGCCAAAATTGCCACCATTTTATCGAGAATCAAAAGACGGGCAGCTTTAGCTTGGGTCAAGGCTTTCAATAAAACTTCTCGGGATACACCCATTATTTTAATATCCATTTGTAAGGCGGTTATCCCTTTAGTGGTTCCAGCCACCTTAAAATCCATATCTCCAAAGTGATCTTCTAAACCTTGGATATCGGTCAGGATCGCCAAATGATCCCCTTCCTTAACGAGTCCCATGGCAATGCCTGCAACTGGAGCTGAAATGGGAACACCGGCATCCATAAGGGAAAGAGTACTTCCACAAACAGAGGCCATCGAACTAGAACCATTGGATTCCAACACCTCAGAAACGAGACGAATGGTATAAGGAAATTCATTTTCATCGGGAAGAACTGGGAGCAACGCTCTCTCTGCAAGAGCACCATGACCAATTTCTCTGCGTCCTGGTCCCCGCATCGGTCGAGTTTCTCCAACACTATAGGGCGGGAAATTATAGTGATGAATATAGCGCTTAGATCTTTCAAGACCTAAACCATCTAGAATCTGTTCATCTCTTGCAGCCCCTAGAGTCGCCACTGTCAACACCTGAGTTTGACCACGAGTAAAAAGGCCTGTCCCATGTGTACGGGGTAGAATTCCTACTTCAATACTGATCGGACGGACTTCATCGACTGCCCGACCATCCGGTCTAATTTGCTCATTCGTGATCAATTTACGGACAATCTGATGGACAATGTCCTCAAGCACATTCTTGATCACTTTCGTGTCATCTGGAAACTCTGCTTCGAAGTAGCTCAAGGCTTCAGCTTTAACTTCGTTGATTGCACTTTCCCGTGCTTTCTTCTCCTCAACGCGGACAGCCTTATCTAACTTGTCGTAGGCATAGGTATTTACCGCTTCGACAATGTTAGCTGGGGTTTTTACAAATATTACTTCAAGTTTTTCTTTGGCTAACCCGAGCTCCAAAGCTTCCTCACGATATTCTGCAATAAATTGGGCAATCTTTTTAATTTCGGCATGTCCAAACATAATCGCTTCCAAGATTTGATCCTCTGGTACTTCGTGAGCACTAGCTTCCACCATCATAACCGCTTCTTCTGTTCCAGCCACAGTAAGGAGCATCTGACTTTTTCCTGATTGTTCGATCGTCGGATTAATAATGTATTCATCTTCTATCAGTCCAACGGTCACTGCCGCAATAGGACCTTCGAAGGGTATATTTGAAATCGTCAGGGCTGCTGATGCTGCATTAATGGCCGTAATATCTGTCGCACTATCTTGATCGACGGACATAACCGTGGCTACCACTTGAACTTCATTACGAAATCCTTCTGGGAATAACGGACGAATTGGACGGTCAATTAAACGAGCCGACAGGGTAGCTTTCTCGCTGGCTCTTCCTTCACGTTTAATAAATCCCCCTGGGATTTTACCAGCAGCATACATTCTTTCTTCAAACTCAACGGTCAAGGGGAAGAAATCAATTCCCTCCCGGGCTACAGCACTGCAGGTTGCGAATGCAGTCACCACAGTATCCCCGTAACGAAGAAAAATAGTGCCTCCCGCTTGTTTACCAAGCTTACCAGTTTGGAAAGTCATCGTTCTCCCACCGACTGAGAGTGACTTTTCGAGTATTTCCTGTTTCACAATGGAACCTCCTTAAATTTTCAATCCTTCTCAACTTGTTTCCTCTTCGACATATTGTTATTATTTCCTGCAATTAGCATAAATAAAACTAAATTAAGAATAAACCCTATATTGTGAGGCGTAGGTTCAATGTTTGAGGCTCGCGCTACGAAACGGGGTTCAATACTGAGAATCCCGCTCCCAAAAAGGTCTTTTTTTCGCATCTCGAACTTCGCGCCTCGCGTGTAACGGGGATGGTCCTTTTTCACATTTGTATTAAAAGGACCGTCCCCGTTACACGCGTACGAAAAGAAGCGGATCACATAGATCCGCTTCGCTTCTTTGGCCTTTGAGTTGATTACTTCCGTAATCCTAGCACGCCAATAATATTCCGATAACGTTCAAAATTAACATTTTTAAGATACGTTAACAACGCACGTCTTGAACCGACCATTTTCAAAAGTCCACGACGGGAATGGTGGTCTTTTTTATGCGTCTTAAAGTGCTCTGTCAAATAGGTAATCCGTTCAGTCAGAAGCGCAATTTGCACTTCCGGAGACCCAGTGTCCCCTTCGTGTTGTGCATGCTTGAGAATAATCTCTTGCTTTTTCTCAGGTGTCATCATGATAAATTTCCTCCATTTTTTCATCATTCCCAACTGCCCAGGATAACGTTGGAGACTTCGTCAAACCGAGTCAGTGGGTTCTTATAGTTTCTAAAACAGTATACATTGTAACGAAGCTTTTGTAAAGTTGATTAATTTATGCTTAATTTTCCAGCAGAACCTGGGTTTTAGCCCTGTCTTTATTTAACTGAATCAACAGTTCATCGACACCCTTGAATTTTCGTTCATCCCGCAAGCGCTCCTCAATGAGAACGGTAATCTCTTGGCCGTATAAATCTCCCTCAAAATCAAGAAAATGCACCTCGGCCACAGTATCATAGAGGTCGTGAAACGTTGGTTTCATGCCAATGTTCATCATCCCCGATACGCTCTTACCGTCCAAATAGGCTCTAACCGCATAGACCCCTCTCTTTGGAATTAGAAAGTCTTCTGAGGTGAGAATATTTGCTGTCGGATAACCAAGCAGACGACCTCGTTCTTCCCCATGTACGACGGTCCCACGTAAGTATGGTGGACGCCCAAGTAGAGACGCGGCTAATTTAACATCCCCCTGTAAAAGGGCTTTACGTATACTACTCGAAGAGATCACCTGACCATCTAACATTTGAGCTTGAAGTACACTCACTCCAAATCCATGTTTCTGTCCCAAAACCTGAATTAACTCGGAATTCCCTTTACCTTGATCACCAAATGAGTAATTAAATCCAACCACAACATGAATTATACCAAGGGGAAGCAGAATCTTCTCGACGAAATGTTCTGGAGAAGTCTTTGCCATTTCTCTAGTAAACGGTAAAAGATAGACAGTTCGAACCCCAATTTCCTCTAAATAGTTCAAACGCTCTTGATTTGTAGACAAGAGTTTAATTCCCCGTTCGGGAAATAGAACCTTTAGCGGATGAGGTTCAAAGATTAATACATCTAGGCTCACACCCAAACTCATCGCTTGACTTAATCCCTGTTCTAGCAATCGACGATGTCCAAGATGTACCCCATCAAAATTACCCAAAGCTAAAACACAGGGTTCACTTTCTATAGGCAGACTTGTTCGAACTTGCACCGATTAGACCCTCCTAATTATAGAAAACTTGGCTAGCGCCAACCCACAAGCGCCAGTGCTAGCCTTATTGCACTTATGCGCTGGCCATGACTCGAATAAGGATGTTCGAGGTTAGAGCATCGCCATGACTCAAACAAGGACGTTTGAGATTAGAGTGCCGCCATGGATGGCAAGGCACCGTGATGGCTAGATGCCGTGATGGCGAGAAGGGACCCACCCGAAATTATTCTTTCTGACTGGTAGAACCTAAAACCTTATGCGGAAATAGGCCTTCCTCTCGCCAAATTCCAATTCCGATTAATTCGCCATTCTCTATCACCTGAACAAACGGCTCATTTCCTTCGCTAGACGACTTGACCAATTCTCTCTTAGTTGGCAAGCCATGCCGGAAGGCATTTCCTCGCACCGCGGATAAAAATACTTGAGGCAGATCAATTCCTGCGGTTAAAGGCAGTAAAAAAGCATAGTTACCGAGACGTATGGCCTCTTCTATTTCCTCAAGAGTCCAACTCTCTTGAATCTTAAACGGACCAGAACGAACGCGTACTAAATAGGACATATGTGCGCCACAACCTAAAGCCTGTCCCAGATCATGACTTATTGTCCGTATGTATGTCCCCTTTGAGCATTCAATCTCTAAGATTGCCCGTGGGTACTCCCCTTCATACCATTTTGCCAGCTCTAATTTGTAGATAGACACTTCGCGTGGCGCTATCTCAACATCTAGCCCTTGCCGTGCATATTCATAAAGATGTTTTCCTTCTTTGCGAACCGCCGAATACATAGGGGGAATCTGAGATACTTTACCCTGGAAACTTGGGATAACCCGCTCTAAGTCATTCTGTTTCAAATCCGGGGAAGTTCTTTTTGTCACTTTTCCGAAAGCGTCTTGAGTATCTGTTGTGATTCCAAAGGTAACCTCAGCAATGTAAGCTTTACCCTGCTCAGTAATGTATTCTGCAAGACGGGTCCCCCTCCCAACACATATGGGTAACACGCCAGCTACTCCAGGGTCAAGCGTTCCGGTATGGCCGACTTTCTTGATTTTCAAGAGCTTTCTCAGCCAGACTACGACATCTGAAGAGGTCATTCCAGGTGGTTTAAGGACATTAATTACTCCTTCCACTCCTTAACCCCTCCTCAATTGCCGAGATGATGTTTTGTTTAGCTTCAGCCATAGGGATTCTGAGCGTACATCCTGCAGCACGCTTGTGCCCTCCTCCACCGAACTGGGCAGCAATTTCATTGACATTCAACCAGAGATTAGAACGGAGACCTCCCTTGATTTCTTGAGGTCCCACCTCTTTCAGCAATACAGCCACTTCAACGCCCGCAATACTTCGAATATGATTCACCAACCCGTCACTTACTTCCTGATCGGCCTTACTTTTTCGAAAGTCTTCTAAGCTTAAGGTCATGATTGCCAGTTGACCCTCGGCATAAATTTCTAATCCATTTAGAGCATATTGCAATAATTTAACTTGGGCAAGGGGCTTTTGATCAAAAATATGATGGTGAATATCTTGTATATCAATGCCTTTGTCCAATAAGTCTGCAGTCAGACGATGCGTCTGAGCCGTCGTACTACTGTATTGATAGCAGCCAGTATCCGTCACAATGGCAGTGTAAAGATTCGTGGCTATCTCTTCATCTATTTTTACGTCTAATTGCTGAATAAGGGTAAAGGCGAGTTCTCCAACAGCGCTTGCTTGGGCATCGATGCAGTTAACGTGACCAAAGAGCTGATTGGAGATGTGGTGGTCTAAGTTAAGCACTATGCTTTCTTCAGAGAGGTCGGTTATGGAAAGATTTACGCGCCCCAGATCCGTACAATCCACAAACATTAAGGTTTTAGGTTGGGGATTCGGAAGCTCCTGACTTACCCGAGACGAGCCTGGCAAAAACTTTAAATTATTAGGCACCGGATTCGGATTGTAATAGGTCACTTCTTTACCCATCTTCTCTAACGCAAGACCTATTGCTAACATAGATCCGATACAATCCCCATCGGGTGATACATGGGAGAAAAGCGCCACCTTTGGCGCTTTTCTTAACACTCGAATCATCTCTTCAATCTGACTATTTTCATTCATGGGATTCTTCCTTACTCGAATCGTCAAGTCCAACATTTTGTAATAGCTTAGCAATGTGGGCTCCATGTTGAATAGAAGGATCGTATTTAAACACAATGGAAGGGACATGGCGCAAGCGTACACGTTTTCCGATTTCAGACCGTACGTACCCCGCCGCTCGATTCAGAGCCTCCAAGGTGACCTTTCCTTCTTCTTCAGTACCTAAAACGCTAACGTACACTTTAGCATGGGATAAATCATCAGCGACATCCACGCTAGTCAGTGTGACAAATCCAATCCGAGGATCTTTCAACTCTACCCGAATAAGTTGAGAAATCTCTTCTTTGAGTGTTTCTGCCAATCGATTGGGTCGATGTTTAGACATACCAATACCTCCAGGGCTGATTTACTACAATGTGCGTTTGACTTCTTCCAAGACAAACGCTTCAATGATGTCCCCTTCTTTGATGTCATTGAATTTTTCGATGCCAATACCACATTCATAACCTTCGGCAACTTCTTTGACATCATCCTTGAAGCGTCTCAAGGACTCCATAACACCATCATGAATGACAATGCTATCCCGGATAACCCTTACCTTAGCAGAACGGATGATCTTTCCTTCTGTTACCATACATCCAGCAACAGTCCCCGCTTTCGGTACTTTAAAGACCTGACGGACTTCAACTTTGCCTAAGACAACCTCTTTAAACGTTGGATCAAGAAGTCCGGTCATGGCTGCTTTAACATCTTCAATGGCATCATAGATAACTCGATAGAGTCTTAGATCGACGCCTTCGAGTTGAGCCGTCGCTTTCGCATTAGCATCTGGCCGAACATTGAAGCCAATAATAATCGCATTGGAAGCTGAGGCCAGCATAATATCGTTTTTATTAATAGCACCGACTCCACCATGGATTGGGTTGACGCGCACTTCGCCTGTCGAAAGCCTCAGCAACGCCTGACGCAATGCTTCAACTGATCCTTGTACATCTGCTTTAATAATAACGTTGAGCTCTTTAATTTCCCCTTCTTTGATCTTGTCAAAGAGGTCCTCTAAACTAACTTTAGCCACAATCTTTTTAGACTCTTCCACTTTACGCACAGCCGTACGTGCGGCTGTAATATGGCGCGCCAATTTTTCATCTGAGACTATATAGAACAATTCTCCAGCCTCAGGCACTTCGGATAAGCCATGAACTTCAACCGGCATAGATTGGCCTGCTTTTTTAACCCGTCGCCCATTATCATCTACCATGGCCTTAATTCGTCCATAGGCACAACCAGCTACTGCAACATCTCCAATATTGAGAGTACCCTTGGAAACGAGAACGGTAGCGATCGGTCCCTTTCCTTTATCCAACTCTGCCTCGATGACGGTTCCAGCAGCTGGACGGTTCGGATTTGCTTTGTAATCACGAACTTCTGCGACCAGTAAAATCATCTCTAGAAGTTGTTCAATGCCCAAATTATTTTTTGCTGAGACAGGAACTGCAATGGTATCTCCGCCCCATTCTTCCACAACAAGACCATACTCTGTCAGTTCTTGTTTTACTTTTTCCGGAGTTGCATTTTCTTTATCTATTTTATTGATAGCTACAATGATGGGAACCTCAGCCGCCTTAGCGTGATTGATGGCTTCTATAGTTTGAGGCATTACTCCATCATCTGCTGCCACAACTAATACTGCGATATCCGTAACTTGTGCTCCTCTAGCACGCATCGACGTGAAAGCCTCATGACCAGGTGTATCTAAGAACGTAATCTTTTGATTGTTGATTTCAACTTGGTACGCCCCAATATGCTGAGTTATTCCACCTGCTTCTGAAGCAGTCACATGTGTGGTTCGAATAGCATCCAAAAGGGACGTCTTACCATGGTCAACATGCCCCATTACGGTTACAACGGGTGGACGGAAGACGAGGTCTTTCGGATCATCTTTGATCTCTTCAATAACAGCCATTGATTTTTCTGCTTTTACTTCTACGGTGACACCTAGTTCGCCAGCCAAAATTGTAGCAGTCTCTGAGTCTAACTCCTGATTAATGGTAGCCATAACTCCCAAATTCATCAGCTGTTTGATCAGTTCTCCTGCCTTACGGCTCATCTTACTGGCTAAATCTTGTACTGAAATCGATTCTTGAATTACAATGTGTTTGGGGGTCGTGTCCCTTACTTCTTTTTTGGGATGCTTTTGGAACCGTCTATGTGGTGAACGAATCGCATTTTCTCTTTCTTTCTCGACTTCGCGTTTGCGTTCATAAGCTTTGTCTTGGGCTTTCTTATTAGCTGGCAACTGTCGCTTAGCTTGTTCTGTTATTGTAGGAGTGGAGGGAGCACCTGCACCAGCGCGCGGTGCCATTCCTGGACGTGGACCTTGCCCTTGTCCAGGATATCCTGGACGGGTACCTTGTCCTTGTCCAGGACCTTGTCCTTGATACCCTGGACGGGGCCCTTGTCCTTGTCCAGGACCTTGTCCCTGATACCCTGGACGAGGGCCTGGGGGCTGTCCTTGATATCCCGGACGAGGACCTTGCGGTTGACCCTGATATCCCGGACGGGGACCTTGGGGTTGTCCTTGATATCCCGGACGGGGACCTTGCGGTTGACCCTGATACCCTGGACGAGGACCTTGCGGTTGACCCTGATATCCCGGACGAGGACCTTGCGGTTGCCCCTGATACCCTGGACGAGGACCTTGCGGTTGACCCTGATATCCCGGACGAGGACCTTGCGGCTGCCCTTGATATCCCGGACGAGGACCTTGCGGTTGTCCTTCCATTCCTGGACGGGGACCTTGGGGTTGTCCTTGATACCCTGGACGGGGACCTTGGGGTTGTCCTTGATACCCTGGACGGGGACCTTGTGGTTGTCCTTGATACCCTGGACGGGGACCTTGCGGTTGTCCTTGATACCCTGGACGAGGACCTTGCGGTTGTCCTTGATACCCTGGACGGGGACCTTGTGGTTGTCCTTGATACCCTGGACGAGGACCCTGCGGTTGTCCTTGATATCCCGGACGGGGACCTTGGGGTTGTCCTTGATACCCTGGACGAGGGCCTTGCGGTTGTCCTTGATATCCCGGACGGGGACCTTGTGGACGTCCCTCTACTCCCGGACGAGGGCCTTGTGGACGTCCTTCTACTCCTAGACGGGGACCTTGTGGACGTCCCTCCATATCCGGACGAGGACCTTGTGATTCTTTTTCTATTCCTAAACGGGGTTCTTTCGGCCGTCCTTCTTGTATTGACTCGGATGCTTTTGGCCTTGTTGCCTCAGTATTATTGTGTTCAGAATGATCCAAAATTATCTCCTTTCCTTTCAGTTGGTTCCTAAGACGGTCAGCATCCTTTTGATCGACCGTACTTAAATGATTTTTCACATCTGTTCCCATAGCCACGAGTTTTGTCATCACTTCTTTACTACTAAAGTTTAATTCTTTTGCTAATTCATGAACACGAATACTCATTTAACCACCCCCACATATTCGGCTCCCACATTACGCTCCAAGCATCAGCTCCTTGCTAGTAAAATAGCCTTAGCAAACCCTTGATCCAAAATAAGCACTGCTGAACGCGGCGAAAGTCCTATAGAATGTCCCAGTTCCAGTTTGGTACCATTGACCAACACTGGTAAATTTATATCATTAGCCCACATTGTATACTTTTTCTGTGCTCCGTGAGCATCCTCCGCAATAATAAGAAGAAATCCTTTTCTTTTTTTGACCATGGCCTCAATTTGAGCATCTCCGGAAGCTATCTTACCAGCTCGCCGAGCTATCCCAACAAGTGACTGGATACGTGTGTTCACGAAGAAATCTTCCCTTCCAAATGAGAAAATACTTCAGGGTCAACATCCACTCCAAAAGCCTTTCGGAACCGTCGTTCTTTTACAGCGGTTTGAAAGCAGATTAAGTTAGGACAAAGGTATGCGCCACGTCCGTTCCTCTTACCTGTCGGATCGAGTTCAACAATCCCTTCCGGAGTTCTGACCACTCGTAACAGCTCCTTCTTAGGTTTCATTTCTTGACAACCCAAACACATTCTCATCGGAATTTTTCGTGTCTTCATACCATCACCCCTTCCCTTTCTTTTTTTTCTCCCTCAAGGGTAGTTTAGTTTCCCCTGGTACATCCTCACTCATACCCGTGATCTCCGGATCAACAGCACCTGTAACTATCTTATCATCGTCGTCAAAAGACTCCAGCTCTGAGGCATATCCAAGCTGATTTTCGTCGTCATTGGACTCAATGTTTCCAGCAAGTTGGCTATTATCGGTCTCTCCGATTTCCTCATATTCCTGATAGTCTTCTGTTTCTGCATACTCATCATATTCCGAGTACTCTTCATATTCGCCGTACTCTTCATAATTTTCATACTGCTCTTGTCCTTGGGGAATAATATTATGGGCAACTGCTTGAGATTCACTTTTAATATCAATCTTCCACCCCGTTAGCTTAGCAGCAAGACGAGCATTTTGTCCCTCTTTACCGATTGCTAAGGAGAGTTGATAATCAGGAACAACAACTATGGCAACTTTCTCGTTGAGTTTAGGATAAACTGCCACAACCTTGGCAGGAGAAAGGGCATTCGCCACGAATTCTTGGGGATCATTGGAGTAATTGACAATATCGATTTTTTCCCCTTTTAGTTCTGTGACAATAGTCTGGACTCGGACTCCCTTTGGACCTACACAAGCTCCCACGGGATCCACATTCGAGTCACGTGAAAATACGGCGATTTTAGAACGAGCTCCTGCCTCACGAGAAACCCCTTTAATCTCCACGACCCCATCGTGAATTTCCGGCACTTCAAGTTCAAAGAGACGCTTTATCAAGCCTGGATGCGTGCGGGATAACATAATTTGTGGACCTTTAGTTGTCTTCTTCACTTCCACGACATACGTCTTAATACGGTCAAACGATTGATACATTTCACCTGGAATTTGCTCCTGAGCCGGCAGTACTGCTTCTACCTTCCCCAAATCGACGATAACATTCTTCTGTTCATATCGTTGAACCACTCCTGTAACGATATCTCCCTCACGATTCACAAATTCATCATAAATCATACCACGTTCAGCTTCTCTAATGCGCTGAACAACAACTTGCTTTGCTGTTTGAGCCGCAATTCGTCCAAATTCACGCGGGGTCACTTCGTACTCTACAATATCTTCAAATTCGTAATTTGGATCGAGTTTACGAGCTTCCTCCAAGCTAACCTGAGTCCGAGCATCCTCCACGACGTCTACAACGGTTTTGCGGGCATAAACTTTAAATTCACCGGTTAATCGATCAATAAGAACTCGAACATTTTGCAACGATCCGAAATTCTTCTTGTATGCGGAAATCAGTGCTGCCTCTATTGCCTCAAATAGAATCTCGGCAGAAATTCCCCGTCCTTTTTCTAATTCGTGAAGGGCCTCGATGAACTCCATATTCATTTTTCCTTTTTCCTCCTTATTCTATTGTGCCTAACGATCTAGAAATCTAGTAATAAATGGGTTTTCTTCACTAAGGTGCGTGGAATTGCGACGCGCTTTTCCTCATATTCTAAAACGATTTCATCGTTGATCAGTCCGACAAGATTACCAGAGAATTTCTTAAACCCTTGAAACTGGGAAATAGTATGTACCATTATTAAGCTACCCTGAAAGCGTACAAAGTCCCCTTCCTTTTTGAGAGGACGTTCCAGACCTGGCGAAGAGACTTCCAACATGTATGCCTGAGGAATAGTATTTTTGATGTCGAGCATTTCACTCACCGCGTGGCTGACGTTGGTGCAATCATCCATATCCACGCCACCCTCTTTGTCTATATAAAGGCGCAAATACCAATGTGCACCTTCCTTTATGTACTCCACATTGACTAATTCAAGCCCTTTTTCTAGAACGAGTGGCTCTACGAGTATCTCGATCTCTTGTACAATTGATTTATTCATGTAAATCGCTCCTTCAAAACTCCGAGAACGTTTTTCCTTATAGTCTAACGAAGATAACCGCTAGTTATACTCCGCTAAGTTTATATAGAAAACTTGGCTGGCGCCAAGGGTCAGCGAAGGCACTGGCCATGACTCGAACAGGGCATTCGAGGTTAGATCGCCGCCATGACTCGAACAAGGACTTTCGAGGTTTGAGCGCCTCCAAGACTCGAACAAGGATGTTCGAGGTTAGAGCGCCACCAAGGATGGTTAGGCGCCGTGATGGTAAGGTGTCGTGATGGCGAGAAGGGACCTTCCAGAAAGTATAGAACGAAAGTTCTACTTTCTGACTAGTAGGACAAACGAAGGAGCGGGTTAGAACCCACTCCTTTCCAACAGACACTACAAATTTCCTTATACTAATATAGCATATCCCTAGGAACTCTGCAACAAGAACTCAATTTTTAGTCATTTTTCGTCATCCTATTAAGTTTTTCATGAATTTCAAATCTACGCTTTCTTCGGCCGCACGATCTGAAAACATCTTAAATAGGTTTTGATTTAGAAAAGGTTTATTTCGGTCTTATGAGCCAGTGGTACCGCTCATTCAGTTTGATAAACCAGGCTGCGGCCTGCCCTTGAATGAGAAACGCCATGGAACACTAAAAAATCTCTCTGGTAAGTGGATCAATTTACATAAAAAAATAAAGCCCTCAAGCTTGATGGGCTTAATGAACTTTCAATTAACTAGATAGCGATTTGGAAAGACAGTTTCTGAAGGCAACTAAGGTTTTTTGCTTGTGATATCTAGTTGCGCATTTTGGCTAAGAGCTGTGATCGTTTAGCAGATTTAGCTTTTTCATATTCAGTCTTAATCACGCGAACACTGTCGGTGGGATAATTATTAGCCATCAGTTCAGCCTGCAAGGCATCTAAGGTACTGTAAAACTGGCTGTTCACGTTTGCCTCAAGCAAATTTCCAGCTTGGATGTATTTTTGGGCCAGCTCAGAACGGTTCAAAGTTCCTGCTTTACTGCGCTGCACATACTCCTGAATTGCCGCTGAATACAAAGTATCTAAACGGCTCAAGGCTACATTCTGTAAATAATCAAACTGAGGTGTATACTTAAGAGTAATTTCATCTAGGGTAATCACCTTCGCGATAGCTTCATTCACTGGAGTTGATGTATTTGGCAGATCCGTCTTCTTATCCGAGTCATAAATTGGTTTTTCTTCATCATGCGGTATAACTTCATTATTTGATACATCATTCTCTGGTTTAACTTCATTATTCGAGCTTACATCATTATTGACTAATCCTGACTTACCATCTTTTTGATCAGTAAATGAGTTAAAAAATCCTGGCCCAAATTGATTATCAAGTTGTTGTTGGATTTCCGGGTCCGGCTTAAAATATTTATTGTATCCCCAAAAGCCAACCAGAGCCATAATTAAGACCATAATACCTGTGATTTTAAGAAATTTCTTTTTCATAAACTTTTCTCCAAACAGATTAATGGAAAGACCTCCACCCGCGTAAGCTCTACTTTCGTCAGATCGTGATGCAAAAGTCCCATTCGATCAGAAGGGAGTTTTAATAAGAATGGTACTTCCTTCAACCGAAGAGGCTTAACCATGTTTCTCCCCCCTTAATCGATGTTCGAAGTTAGAATGAGTATAGTTTTTCAGTGTTTTCATAAAGGTTAACGTTAGAATGAGAGAGCCTTCTCTATAATGGTCTTGACTTGTTGAGCGATATCGTCTACCAGGACAAGTTGTGTTTCACTCGATTTGCGTTCTCTAAGTTCAACTTGACCATTGGCAAGTGTTTTGCTTCCTAGTGTCACCCGTATCGGATACCCGACCAAATCTGCATCCTTAAATTTAACCCCAGCACGTTCATCTCGATCGTCAAGCACCACTTCCACGCCCAGGCGCTGTAGTTCCAGATACAGTTTTTGAGCTGTCTCCACGACTTGAGCATCTTTAGTACTAGCCGGAATAATTATACAGTGATATGGCGCAATCGGCATGGGCCAAATAATTCCAAAGTCATCATGATTCTGTTCGATTGCAGCAGCAATGGATCGGGTGACACCAACCCCGTAGCAACCCATGACACAATTCTTCTCTTCTCCGTTTTCGTCGAGAAAAGTCGCCCCAAACGCTTTACTATACTTTGTTCCCAACTTGAAAACTTGCCCCACTTCAATACCTCTGGCTTCCTTAAGCGGCGCACCACATTTAAGACAAGCCTCTCCGGGCTCTACCATTCTTAAATCTAAGACCTGGTCTAAACGAAAATCGCGACTGGGAACGGCATCCACAAAGTGATAATCCATTTTGTTTGCTCCACAAACAGCCTTTTTCATCAGAGGAATTTCTGCATCAGCAACGACCATAAGCCCATCTGGAACCTCTATTGGGCCCACTGAACCGGGTCCACATCCTAAAATCTTCTGCACTTCTTCAGGTGCAGCAAGTTGCAGGGAAACGAATCCGCCTAAGGCATTATTTAATTTTATTTCATTTAACGTGCGGTCTCCACGAATCAAGACCAAGAATAATTTGTCATCCCCTTGATAAAGCAACGACTTCACGAGGGTGGTCTTAGGTACTGTCAAAAAATCACCGAGTTGGTCAATCGTCTTTACGCCTGGAGTAGCCACCAGCTGGCGCCCTCCCTCTGGCGAGATATCTTCGATCGCTTGGGGATTACATTCCGATTTTTCCATATTTGCAGCATACTCGCACTTGGAACAATAAACCACTGAATTTTCCCCTGACTCAGCCAATACCATAAATTCATGCGTGCCACCTGTTCCTCCGATAGCGCCTGCGTCTGCTTCTACTGGACGATAGGTTAAGCCACAACGAGAAAAGATTCGGCAATAAGCGTCGTACATTTTTTGATAACTCTCTTGGAGGCCAGCCTCATCGCGGTCAAATGAATAGAGGTCTTTCATAAGGAATTCTCGGCCCCGCATCAAGCCAAAGCGAGGACGCCGCTCATCCCGATATTTATTCTGTATTTGATAGAGGAGCAGAGGAAGCTGTTTGTACGAACGGACTTCCCCTCGAATTAGGTCGGTAATGATTTCTTCATGGGTTGGTCCAAGGCAAAACTCACGATTATGACGATCTTTTAAACGAAAAAGCTCCGCACCGTAGACATCCCAGCGTCCACTCTCTTTCCATAATTCTGCTGGTTGCATAATCGGCATAAGGACTTCTTGCCCACCTTTGGCATTCATTTCTTCACGAACAATCGATTCAATCTTCCTTAAAATTCTTAACCCCAACGGCAAAAAGGTGTAAAAACCAGACGCCGACTTACGAATTAAGCCTGCTCGAACCATCAATTGATGGCTAATAACTTCAGCTTCAGCAGGAACCTCACGAAGTGTAGGATTTAATAGTTGACTGACGAGCATGATGTCCATTCCTTTCCAATCTGTTCTTAATTAATTATGACTTAGGTCATAATTAAAAATACTTTCTAAGCCCACATGCAGGAGTTCTTGAATTTACAACATTAACGGGGGTTACAAGCGTGATCGTGAACCAACAGACTTGTCCATGACTCAAACAGAAAATCTGAGGTCACTGCAAACAGGCTATAGTTTCTGATGATCGCGAACATACTCTTCAATCTCGTGGAGCAAAGCCGCTAGCAATTCCTCTTCCGGAAGGCGAGCCACTATCTCTCCTTTGCGAAATAAAAGCCCCATTCCTTTTCCGCCTGCAATCCCATAGTCAGCTTCACGGGCCTCCCCCGGTCCATTAACCACGCATCCCATCACAGCAACTTTTAAGGGCTTGTTTAGGGGGGGAAGCTGTGCTAGGCGTTCCTCAACTTTTTCAGCGAGTAACTCTAAATCAACTTGAGTACGACCACAGGTTGGGCAACTGATTAATTCCACGCTCCGTTGCCTTAAGCCGAGAACACGCAGAATTTCAAGGGCTATTGGAATTTCACGTACGGGATCTCCAGTCAGCGACACTCTTATCGTATCACCAATCCCTTCAGCAAGGAGCGTCCCGATCCCTATCGCCGACTTTACCACCCCTGAACGTACCGTCCCTGCTTCTGTTACCCCTACATGCAGCGGGTAATCAACCACCTCATGTATCTTGCGATAAGCATCCAGCATCAGAGGGACAGAAGAAGCTTTTAAAGAGACCTTTATCTTATCATAGCCTTCATCTTCAAGTAATCGAATATGTCCTAAGGCACTTTCGACCATTCCTAAAGCAGTGGGGCCTCCATACTTTTCGAGAAGTTCTTTTTCCAGTGACCCAGCGTTTACCCCTATTCGGATGGGGATATGTTGTTCCTTCACGGCGCGAACAACCTCTTGAACTTTCCAGCGAGCCCCAATATTTCCGGGATTAAGTCGCAAACCGTGGATTCCTTGTTCAACAGCTAGTAGAGCTAGTCGATAATCAAAGTGGATATCTGCAATCACAGGGAGAGGGCTCTTAGTGGTAATCTCTCCTAAAGCCTTTGCGGCATCTTCATCTAACACTGCAAGGCGCACAATTTCACATCCTGCTGCAGCCAAGGCCTGAATTTGGGCCAACGATTTGGTGACATCACGAGTATCCGTATTAGTCATCGATTGTATAACAATCGAGGCTCCGCCACCGACTGTCACTGACCCAACTTGGACTGGTTTTGTTGTCTTTCTCTG
Organism: Desulfosporosinus burensis; assembly: GCF_054657535.1. Taxonomy (NCBI): domain Bacteria; kingdom Bacillati; phylum Bacillota; class Clostridia; order Eubacteriales; family Desulfitobacteriaceae; genus Desulfosporosinus; species Desulfosporosinus burensis. The sequence goes on along the minus strand of NZ_BAAHYN010000009.1, from coordinate 28,411 downwards.
TATCATTTCTGCTGAAAGTACCTCCTGTTTTCCCCTGTACATCACCCAGCTTTGACAAACAAACGTAAGACATCTTTGTAAGTAACAGCAAGCATTAAACCCATTAGTAACACAAAGCCTACCAAGTGAATCATGTTTTCTTTTTCCGGTTTCAGCGGTTTCCCTCTTAAACCTTCTATCAAAAGAAAAATAAGTCGGCTTCCATCCAGCGCTGGGATGGGGAACAAGTTAATGAGTCCCAATTGGATGCTTAAAACTCCGGTCAACCCCAATAAATTTGCTAAACCCTGATGCGCACCTTCTCCGATAACCTGAGCTATCATCACAGGTCCACCTACTTCAGCGGGAATCTTCCCGGTTATCATTTGCGTCAAAGTCACGATAATCAGCCTTGTGAAATCCACCGAACGATTAAAGCCATAACGAGTCGCTTCTAGAATCGAAGCGTGAACATAGGTTACTTCCGGAGCGATTCCAATCATCCCATTCCCTGTCTGAGCGTCTTTTTCCGTTTTAACGGATAAGGTTTGAACTTGCTTGTCATTCGCCCGTTCTATGGTTAAGGTTAACACTTGCTCAGGTTTAGCATGTATAACTTGAGTTAATTGCGTCCAATCTGGGGTTGGCTCCTGATTCACGGAAATAATTTTATCTCCAGGTTGGATTCCTGCCATGGCAGCGGGTTTTCCCTTCACAAGTGAGCCGATCTGATTACTGCTATCTGGGGACGGGATGCCTAAATAGGCAAAAACAGCAATAAACAAAAATACAGCTAACACAAAATTCATAAACGGCCCTGCTATAATCACGGCCATGCGCTGCCAAACTGGCTTATTCATAAAACTCCGAGCATCTTGCCTCGGGGCTACTATCGCTCGACCGTTGGCATCCACTTCAGCATCCATGCCATGAAGTTTAACAAAACCACCTAGAGGAACTACGCGCAGAGCATAAAGCGTTTCCTTCCCTTGATAACCCACAATTTTCGGACCAAACCCAAAACTGAATTCAATCACCTTAACCCCGATCCATTTTGCGACAATATAGTGTCCGAATTCATGGACCATAACCATGCTTCCAAAAACAAAAACAATGGCGAGTGTCGTTAACACTTTAACCCCCCCTTTATCGATATTCGTGGTTCGTGGTTCGTGGTTCGAACATCGTATACAAATATATCAAATATCGATTACATAGTTCCATCTCGTATTCGTAGTTCGAATACAAACTATCGAGTATGTTCCACTAGTACCTCAAAGTGCATGCTTATAGTTCGTCGAAATTCAAACTTCGCTAATGAACTTCGCTAATCAATCAGTTCTTCGAGAACCAAACATCGTGCTTCGTGCTTCGAACTTCGCAATGTGTTCTTCAGTCCGACGACGTGCCCATGTGTCTGCATCGAGTATACTTCCCAAATCCATGCTATCTAAGACATGATGCTCAGAACAAACCTTCATAACAATCTCTAAAATCTGCAAATAGGTTATTCTCTTCTGGAGGAAAGCTGAAACAGCCACTTCATTAGAGGCGTTCATGACCGCCGGAAGGGTCCCACCACGTCGTCCCACCTGATATGCCAAGGCCAAGGCAGGAAAAGCCTCCATGTCAGGTTCATGAAAGGATAAAGTTTTTCCTCTGAGATCAAGGCGTTCAAACGGATTCTTCCAGCGCGTTGGATAACTCAAAGCATACTGGATCGGCAAACGCATATCTGGTCTTCCTAATTGCGCAAGCACCGAGCCATCTTGATATTCCACCATGGAATGAATCACACTTTGGGGATGAATCAGGACCTCTATCTCATCATACTCCATATTAAACAGATGATGTGCTTCGATCACTTCTAGACCTTTATTCATCATCGTCGCAGAGTCAATGGTGATTTTGGCACCCATATCCCAATTGGGATGACGGAGAGCTTTCTCTAAGGTAACCGTTGCTAATTTTTCCTTAGTCCATCCGAAGAAAGGCCCACCCGATGCAGTTAAAATAATTTTGGCAATGGTATCCATGCTTTCCTCTAGGCACTGGAATATGGCAGAATGTTCGCTATCCACCGGCAGAATAGGACACTTCTTCTTCTTGGCAGAAGACATCACCAAATCTCCACCCGCCACCAAGGTTTCTTTGTTGGCTAACGCAATCGTCTTCCCGGTTTCTATCGCCGCTAGAGTGGGTTCCAAACCAATTCTTCCGGAAAGAGCCGTGACAACAGTATCGACTTGAGGAGCGATGACGGAGTCAATTATCCCGTCCATACCCTGATCTACCCTAATCGGCAAATCCCTCAGTCGACCCCGTAATTCATGAGCTGCAGCCCCATCCATCATCACAACTACTGCAGGACGAAAAAGCCGCGCCTGTTCTTCCATCAGGTCAACACTTCTTGAGGCCACCAAGGCATGAACCCTAAGGTGCTCTTTAGCGTGACGAACGACATCCAAAGTTTGACGTCCAATTGAACCAGTTGAACCTAATAGCGTCAGCGTTCTCACGTAAATCAACTCTTCCTGCTATCAAAATACTTTTTAACATTTTTTGAATGAGTTCACTTAAGCCGATGCTGGAAACTTACTCACGGAACTGGCTTTTGTGAACTATCCTTGAGCGAACTGAGATAATCGAGCTTCGAACCTCGAACTTCGCCTTACTCTCTAGGAGGCCCAAATACTCCAACTCGACGTAACGCTTCATAACTGATAACAAACGCTGGTCCCACTATAAGACCCAAGCCTCCGATCAACTGAAGTCCCACGTACATAGAAATGAGCGTAGGAAGTGGGTGAATTCCGATTCCCTTCGACAAAACTTTTGGTTCCAGAAACTGTCGTATAGTAACAATGACTATCCACATTAGCAGCAGCTTTAACCCTTCTCCGAAGGATCCCATAATTAATAACGCGACGGCCCAAGGGACGAAGAGCATGCCAGTGCCTACAATTGGCACGATATCTAAAAGTCCAGCAATGACACCTAACGTAACTGCATAACGATTACCCATCAGCAGTAGTCCAGCAATGGTTGCCAGTGCCGTCAAAGAAACTAAAATAGCTTGCGCTCGTAAATACCCTACCACGGCAGCGCCTAAGTCCTCGCTGATCGCCTGGGCGCTAACGTACCAACGTCGGGGAAATAAATTAGAAATAAACCGTTTTACATTAGGATAGCTCGAACTTATAAGCAGGGTTGCGACGACGGAAACCACCATCACAATAAATACACCCGGCAAAGCAGTCAGAAAAGAGAGTAAAAAGGCACTTCCTGATTTAGCCCATTCTTGAAGTGTTCTCGCAAAGCTTTCTGTGGAAGCAAACAAAGTATCCTGAATTTGAGGATTTACCTGTACAAACCGTTCAGCCGTATCTACTTGTCTGGTTACTAGATCCAGAAGGTATCCATAATTCGGTAGTTTGATGGCTAACTCTGATAATTCGGTATAAAGGCGAGCAACAATCAGAAAAATAAACAAACTCAAACCCACAATCGCCAAAAGGAGGGTGAGTACGGCAGCATAGGGTCGGCGAATACGCACAGCACGCATCAGTCGAACAAGCAGCGGTTCGAGTAAAAAGGCCAGAATGAGCGCGATCAAAAACGGCAAAAAGGCACTGAACATTTTGCCAATAACATTCGCAAAAACAGGTAAGAAGTCTTGAAAGAAGTAGGTAAAAGTTTTCAAAAGGACAAGGGCACTAGTCACTAACGCAAGCCTGCTAATACTTGTCCATATAGGATGTCTCTGGATGCTCAACGTATTCACCTCACGATAGTAAGATTATTCCATAATATACCAATGGTATGACAAAGATGAGACTGTCGAAACGATCCAAGATTCCACCGTGCCCAGGAATAAGACTTCCAGAATCTTTAACCCCCGCACTACGTTTCAAGGCTGACTCAAACAGATCACCAATTTGGGCGCTGGTTCCAATGACAAGACCTAATATTATATACGTCATCCAGTGTGCACCACCGACAAATCGCCAAAAGCCAACAGCTATACCAATGCTAAACAATAATCCCCCTACCGAACCCTCTACAGTTTTCTTCGGACTTACATGGGGTGCTAACCGATGGCGACCGAATTGTCTGCCAATCAGGTAGGCACCTGTATCAGTAGCCCATACTAAAAATATAGTAAGAAAAGTCCATTCTATACCTCTCGGAAGCTCACGAAGTAAATAAAGATGGGATAATAAGATCACAGTATAAACAACAGACAGTATATTAAAGTTTGCCTCGTTAAGCGACGTTTTAGGATATGTTAAGGCAAGCCTCCCAAATCCAATTAGAAGCCATAAGAGAAGAGCTGGCAACATCCAGTCTCTTCCGTCGTTAAATAGACCCATTAACCATATAACCGCAAAGATGGTCGAAAATTTACGCCAAGAACGAATACCCATCTGTTCGCCAATTTGTAAAAATTCCCTCAAAGCTAACAAGGTTAACAAAGTGACCAAAAAGATGATATAGGATCCACCAAAATAGATTAATGCTAAAAAAATTGGAGCTCCTATCAAAGCACTCATTGTTCTTATAAACATGTCGTATCCTCAATCTGTATGTATTCCACCGAACCTGCGATCCCGTTTCTGATATGTTTTAATGGACTCAAGCAAGGCCTTCTCCCCAAAGTCAGGCCAAAGCTCTTTGATGATGACAATTTCAGTATAGGCTAATTGCCAAAGTAAAAAGTTGCTTAACCTCATTTCACCTGAGGTACGAATTAGCAAATCAGGATCTGGTATTCCTTTGGTAAATAGTTCTTGACTGAAGACATCCTCATTGATTTCCTCAATACGCTGCTTCCCACTCAAAACATCGCTACTCACCTTCTTGACGGCATCAATAATTTCAGATCGACCACCATAATTTAAAGCTAAGTTAAGAATGAGACCCGTATTATCTCGAGTTTTCTTTATTGAGTGCTCTAATTCGCGCTGCGCTTCTAGTGGAAGGTCCTTAATTTTACCGATGGTTCGAATGACCACCTTGTTTTGATGAAGCTCGTTGAGTTCTTTTCTTAAATACTCGGTCAGTAAAGTCATGAGTATACCCACTTCATCTTTGGGCCTACTCCAATTCTCCGTCGAAAACGCATAGACTGTTAGAACTTCAATCCCCAGCTCTGAACAGGTTTTAACGACTTTACGCAAGGCTTCTACGCCTGCTCGATGTCCCATTGATCGGGGAAGCCCGCGCTTCTTAGCCCATCGTCCATTCCCATCCATGATTATGGCTATATGGCGAGGAAGGCGATCCAGCGCAACCTGATCGTCAGAGTCCACTTTATTTCGTTTCCAAGCCTTGAGCCACATCATTACACCCCTTTTTCGATGTTCGATATTCGTGGTTCGTGGTTCGATTTTGAGACTTCATACTTTGTACTACGTACTACGTACTAAATACTAAATACATACTCCCTACCACTTAGATCGGACCACTTCCCCGTATTCGATGTTAATAGTTCGATATTCGTGGTTACATACTTTGAACTATGACCTAAAAACGGTACTCTGAACCACTTACATCGAACCTATTTCCCCATAGGCGATATTCGTTGTTCGTGGTCCGAAGTTCGAACCACGAATATCGAACTTCGAACTACGATTATAAGACCCCCTTTATAAGTTAGGGGGTCAATGACTGTCTTTGCGAAAAATTTTCGTGTGCTAATATAAAGTTCACACGGTCAGCAACTTCTCTGATACGGACAACTCTGCAATTTCCCCACGATTCCATTCTACCATGAGGGCGTGTAATTTGGAAAGCGTAAGGTCTTCCTAGATTTTCTATCTTAGGTTGAACCTCATTCCAACTTCGACCGAGCCAAGTCTGCATCATCATACTTGAGTGATTTCACTTTCCTTGGTCTCCAGCACACGTTCAATTTCTTTAATCATTTTGTCTGTCATCTTCTGCACATCATCTTGGGCCCGCTTGACCTCATCTTCGGAGGCTTCGTGATCTTTCTCTAGCTTCTTAAGATGATCATTGACATCTCGACGCACATTGCGCACTGCTACTCGAGCTTCCTCCGCCTTCTTTTTCACAGTCTTCACTAACTCGGCACGACGCTCTGCCGTAAGTTGCGGAATCATCAGGCGAATCACAATACCATCACTTGATGGGTTAAGCCCAAGATCTGATTTCATAATTGCTTTTTCAATAGCCGGAAGCACGGACTTATCCCAGGCCTGAATCACTAGCATTCTGGCCTCTGGTGCAGAAATATTCGCCAACTGATTAATCGGAGTAGGAGCTCCATAGTATTCAACCATTACTTTGTCTAAAACACTCGGATTAGCTCGACCTGCGCGAATCGTAGCGTACTCTTTACGTAAGGCATCAATCCCTTTATGCATCCGCTCATCCGCATCTTTTATGATTTCGGAAATCATTGACTATCCCTCCCAACATACGTTCCAATCGCATCACCCATGATAACACGGCGAATATTACCTTTTTTGGTTAGGTCAAAAACAATGACAGGAATATTATTGTCCATGCACAGTGAGGTCGCAGTGGAATCCATAACCCCAAGTCCTCGACTTAGAACATCCAAGTAGCTTAAGCGTTCAAACTTTTTAGCTTCAGGATTGAGGAACGGATCAGAATCGTAAACCCCATCCACCCTTTTCGCCATCAATATAACGTCTGCTTCGATTTCAGCCGCCCTTAAGGCAGCCGTTGTATCCGTCGAAAAGTATGGATTACCTGTTCCGGCAGCAAAAATCACAATACGCCCTTTTTCCATATGCCGAATGGCTCGACGGCGAATATAGGGTTCAGCAACTTGGCGCATTTCAATAGCCGATAAGACACGGGTAACGGATCCAGCCTTTTCTAAGGCATCTTGCAAAGCTAGGGCATTCATTACGGTTGCCAACATCCCCATGTAATCGGCTGTTGCACGGTCCATGCCTTGGGCGCTACCCGCAATGCCCCGCCATAAATTCCCACCCCCTACAACTAAGCAAACTTCAACACCCATCCCGCGAATTTCTGCTACCTGCTCGGCAACGGTAACAAGCATATCATGTTGGAGTCCAAAGCCTTGTGTACCTGCAAGCGCTTCCCCACTGATCTTTAGGACAACTCGACTATACCGTGATTTTTCCATGGATTAACCTCCATCAATCTAATTCTACGCCTAGAGAGAGAATTCCTCTCACATTCGAAAAAGAGAACACCGGGGTGTTCTCTTGATAGATTGTCTAGGTTTTAGCGATTTAATTCTTTCATAACTTCTGATGCAAAATCATCCTGTCGTTTTTCAATACCCGCACCTAATTCATAACGAGTAAAGCGACGAATAACAATGCGCTCCCCAATTTTTGCCACTTTATCGAGAACCAAATCCCGCACACTCTTATCAGGATCTTTGACAAAAGCTTGTTCCATTAAACATACTTCTTTATAAAACTTTTCGATCCGGCCTTCCACCATTTTTTCAATAATCTTTTCCGGCTTGCCTTCATTGAGAGCTTGCGCTTTAAGAATATCTCTTTCATGTTGGAGTACATCAGCTGGAACATCTTCTTTATTAAGATATTGGGGATTGGCAGCTGCGATATGCAATCCCATATCACGTACTAACGCTTTAAATTCATCCCCGCGAGCAACAAAGTCTGTTTCACAGTTGACTTCAATAAGTACACCAATTCGTCCACCACCATGGATATAGGACTCAATCGTTCCTTCAGCTGCAATACGACCACCCTTTTTAGCGGCGGCTGCTAGTCCTTTTTCACGGAGATAATCACAAGCCTTTTCCAGCTCACAATTACACTCTGTAAGTGCCTTTTTACAATCCATCATGCCTGCTCCAGTACGTTCCCTAAGCTCTTTAACTAGAGCTGCAGTTACCTCTGCCATAAGTAAACCCTCCTAAATTCGATGCACGAGGCGCGAGGCGCGACGCACGAAAAATATGTGATGTGTCACTGATCTAGTGAGTCATTGTAAGTATGCATTTAGTGATTTATAGTATGCGATACGAAATGTGCGAGGTACAAGGTTCGAACTTCGAACCTCGCGCCTCGCGCCTCGAACTTCGCTTACGCTTCGACAACGTCTCCAGCTTCTTCAGCCTCATCTTCAATAACATGTTGCCCTTCGATGATCGCATCCGCCATCTTCGCAGTCAGTAACTTGACGGCACGGATTGCATCATCATTAGCTGGAATGACTACATCAATTTCATCTGGATCACAGTTTGTATCTACAATTGCCACAATAGGAATCTTTAATCGGCGTGCTTCTGCAACGGCAATTCTCTCTTTACGTGGGTCAACGATGAATAAAGCATCTGGAAGCTTTTTCATGTTCTTGATACCACCCAAGAAGCGCTCTAATTTTTCCATTTCATGACGAAGTGCAGAAACTTCTTTTTTAGTAAGAACTTCAAATACGCCTTCAGCCTCCATACGCTCCAAAACACGCAAACGATCTACTCGCTTTTGAATCGTCTGGAAGTTTGTCAACATACCTCCAAGCCAGCGTTCATTGACAAAGTACATGCCACAACGGATGGCTTCATCTTTGACCGATTCTTGCGCTTGTTTTTTGGTACCCACAAACAGCATGGTACCGCCCTCAGTAGCAAGGTTGCGGACAAAGTTAAAGGCTTCATCCACTTTTTTAACCGTCTTTTGCAGATCAATAATGTAGATTCCATTGCGCTCCGTGAAAATATAGCGCGCCATTTTGGGATTCCAGCGACGTGTTTGATGTCCAAAGTGGACACCTGCTTCCAGTAATTGTTTCATAGAGATGACAGCCATGTTAAACCAACTTTCTTTTTTTGTTTTTTTCCACCACAGGTTCATCTCAAAACGCCCCTTGCCTCCCGACAAGGAACTAGCGTTTTAATCCCACTGCGTGTGTCATTAAGTCACACTGCAAATAGATTAGCATATTCTCAAGAGCTTTGCAATGAATTAGGCATAATTACAGTATTCAGTTTTATCACACAGCATTTCTCGAAAGGTTAGACCGTATATCGTAGTGCAGAATAAAATGCTCTAAGTCGCTCATTAATTCGGGAAAGGGGAAATAGAATTCACTCACGTAAAATAAGGCATTGTTCGTGCGAATTTGAGCTATTTCCTGCCCTTTTTGATCGAAATAAAAGGCAACTCGTCTAATATCTTGCGGTTCGAGGACCCGTTCTCCGAGCAGCGAGTGAAAAATAATTTGCTCATCATTAATTTTCACTCGTTTACTCTTCGCAATGACCCACAGCGCTAAGATGCCAAGCCCTGCAATGATATAGATTCCTATTAGTACCCTTAGTTCCATGATGGGTAGCTTACTGAAGACATGCACACTCCCAATAACAAGGGGATAAACAATCAGAAACACGAGCCCTGGTACCACAAGCGGTCTCATTAGGTAAACGTAATCATGTTCATCCATGAAATCACCCTCCTGCTAAGCCGTCTACTTCGTGTGTTTAGTTTGTTTTTCCAGTTCATCCAGCAGATAATCGTTAAGCACTCGGATGTAAGTTCCTTTCATGCCCAAGGACTTTGATTCAATTACACCAGCAGATTCAAATTTGCGCAACGCATTGACAATGACCGAACGAGTAATCCCAACTCGATCCGCAATTTTACTGGCAACCAATAGTCCTTCTCCGCCACCTAATTCAGCAAAGATGTGCTCCACTGCCTCAAGTTCAGAATAGGATAGGGTTCCCACCGCGATTTGAACGGCCGCTTTTTTACGGGCTTCTTCTTCTGCACGTTCTGCTTTAACTCGTAAAATTTCCATACCTACCACAGTTGCACCGTATTCGGCTAGTACGAGATCGTGTTCATTAAATTCCACATCATATTTGGCGAGTACGAGCGTCCCAACTCGTTCTCCTCCTCCTAAAATTGGCACAATAGTCGTCAGTTTATTTGTGAAACCACAGGGTTCATTACTATTAAACACACAGCCATTGGCAACTTGCGTCGTATTCGTAATCGTCGAACTAATTTTCATTAGACCTTCGTTATAGCTTTCAGGAAAGCGTTCAGTATGAATGACAATATCCTCCATGACTCCACAGACAAACCCTTCCATGAAACTATACCCTAAAATTTTCCCCCGACGTCCAACAATATAACAGTTGGAAATTACGGCCTGCCCAAGAACTTTAGCCATTTCTTCAAAATCAACCGGATTCCCTGCAGCACGTTGTATTAACTTATTAATGGTCCTCGTTTTGTCTAATAAAGTTGTTTCCATAAGGTCTAAATCCTCCTTAAATTACTTCCCATGAAGTATGTTAACTTGTTTTTATAGAATATAGCGCGCTAAATCTTGATTTCGAACCACATCACCCAGACGGTGCTCAACATATTCTCGATTAATTGTCACCGTATAATCGTCAGGCAGCTCAGATGCTTCGAAAGATAGTTCCTCGAGTACTTTTTCGACAATCGTATGGAGTCTGCGTGCCCCAATATTTTCTGTGGTCGAATTTACTTTGAAGGCAACTTCTGCCAATTCATCAATAGCATTCTCCGTAAAATCGACTACTATTCCTTCTGTCCCCAATAAAGCACTGTATTGTTTAATGAGCGATGATTGGGTTTCCGTAAGAATACGTTTGAAATCTGCCACACTTAAGGATTCGAGTTCAACACGGATCGGAAATCTCCCTTGCAGTTCAGGAATGAGGTCAGAGGGTTTGCTGACATGAAAAGCGCCTGCTGCAATGAAAAGGATATGATCAGTTTTGACCGGACCATACTTGGTTACCACAGTGGACCCTTCCACAATTGGGAGGATATCGCGTTGAACCCCACCCCTTGAAACGTCCGCACCACCGGCGCCTTCGCGCCCAGCAATTTTATCGATTTCGTCCAAGAACACAATTCCCTCTTGCTCTGTTCTGCGAATCGCATCCTGTACTGCTTCGTCATGATCAATCAAGTTTTGAGCTTCTTCCTGAATCAGAATCTTTCGGGCATCTCGGACGGTCACTTTTCTCTTTTTGTGCCGCTTCGGGAGCATTCCGGACATCATATCTTGAATATTCAAACCCATTTCCATCATGTTATTATTGCCCAGCATATCGGAAAGTGGCATACTCTCTTCAACTGAAATATCAATAACCTTTTTCTCTAAATCTCCTCGTTGCAAACGGTCTCTAACTAGCTTGCGTTCTTTTTCAATTTCAGGCGTGACTTCCGGTTCTTTTTCCTCATTTGATGACTGGCCGAATAACATCTGGAAGGGATTACTTGATGTACTCTCAGAGCGTTTTTCTGGCACTAACAGTTCAAGCAAACGTTTCTCGGCATTGACTGCCGCCTGAGTCTGAACTTGTTCTGTTCGCTCCGCCTTCACCATACGCAAGGAGATTTCGACTAAGTCTCGAATTATCGCTTCCACATCCCGACCAACATAACCTACTTCCGTAAACTTCGTGGCTTCAATCTTAATGAAGGGGGCGCGAACAAGCTTCGCCAAGCGGCGGGCAATCTCTGTCTTGCCAACGCCAGTGGGACCAATCATTAAAATGTTCTTGGGGATTACTTCTTCTTGCAATTGTTCTGGCAAACAAGAGCGTCGATAACGATTCCTTAAAGCAACCGCAACAGCTCGTTTCGCCGCATTTTGGCCGATAATGTGTTGGTCTAATTCACGAACGATTTCACGGGGAGTCAAACGGTCCATAGTCTCACCTCCTATAACTCTTCCACAGTAATTTCCTCATTAGTATAGACACAAATTGAAGCGGCTATAAGCATTGCTTCTCGAACAATTTCCGAAGTCGATAAATCTGAATGTCTTGCTAAAGCGCGAGCAGCTGCTAAAGCATAGTTCCCTCCAGATCCGATGGCGGCGATTCCATCATCTGGTTCAATCACTTCACCCGAGCCAGATACAATTAAAAGATTTTGAGTATCTGCCACGATAAGTAGTGCTTCCAGATTTCTCAGCATTTTGTCTGTTCGCCATTCCTTCGCTAGCTCTACAGCCGCACGCTGGAGATTCCCATGATACGCTTCAAGTTTTTGTTCAAACTTATCAAACAGCGTAAACGCATCCGCTACGGAACCCGCAAACCCTGTAATGACTTTTCCGTTATACAAGCGGCGGACCTTACGGGCCTTATGTTTCATAACGGTAGCCTGGCCAAAGGTTACTTGACCGTCACCCGCGATAGATACCTGCTCCCCTTTTTTCACTGCGACGATGGTCGTTGCATGAAACATAGATCAAACCCCCTTAAATAAAGTTTACTAGGGCATTTTCTGCGTGTCAAGCGAATTGTAGTCAATTTGCTTTTTTTTGTGAAAATTTATAGTGTCTTGGGCTTATTTCGTTCTTTTGCACGGGGATGGGCGCGAGTGAAGACTTCTTTAAGTCGTTCACGAGTTAGATGCGTGTAGATTTGGGTTGAGGATAGTTTCTGATGTCCCAGTAACTCTTGAACACTTCTTAGATCAGCACCGCCATCCAACAGATGGGTGGCAAAAGAATGACGTAGCATATGAGGATTCACGTGTTGTTCTAGACTGACCTTTGCGACTAGTTTGTCCAAAATTCTGCGAACTGATCTATCCGATAAGCGCGATCCCTGGTAATTTAGTAACAGCGCCCTCTGTTGATCCTTCCTCATTCCTAAATACCCTTCAATCGCCTGCCTAGCATAGTTGGTCACTGGAACAACTCGCTCCTTACTACCCTTGCCAAGAACGCGAATTAGCCCACTATCTAAATCAAGGTTCTCTCGATTTAAGCCGATTAATTCACTGACTCTTAATCCGGATCCATAGAGCAATTCTAAGATGACTCGATCTCGACAACCCAGTAAATTTGAGCAATCCGGAGCACGTAGTAACCCCTCAACTTGGTCTAGGTAAAGAAAATGCGGGAGTTTGCGCCCTAATTTCGGACTCGCCACCCTCTGCACCGGACTCATTTTAAGTAGTTCCTGACGGCATAAGAACTTAAAAAACGACCGTAACGAGGCAAGCTTACGGGCCATGCTTTTTCTCGCCAGCCCGTGTTGTGCTAAAACTCCTAGAAAGCTACGCACAATATAAACATCGATACTCTCAACCGTGACTTCTTCAGGTTCGAGACCTTGCTCTTGGGCAGCAAAGCGAAAAAACTGACCCAGATCTGTTTGATAAGCAACCACTGTGTGCTCCGACCGATTTTGGGAATATTGATACCCAGCAAATAAACCTAAGGCTTCATCCACCAGCACTTGCTTACCTCCCCAAATCCTCTCGTGCACAAAATTCAGCTAATGCTGCTAAGGCCCGTTCGGAGATTTTGGCATTTTTTTGGCGCTTGTCCCTGATTCGCTCGCTCAAAGGTGGTAGCAAGCCAAAGTTAATATTCATGGGTTGAAAGCTTTGACTAGGAGAGCCCTCTAAATGGCGAGCTAGTGCTCCTAGTGAGCTTTCCGCAGGAAAAACCAGTGTATCCAGCTGATTAAGACGTCGCCAAGCGTTCAAACCTGCCAGAAGCCCGCTGGCAGCAGACTCTACATACCCTTCGACGCCTGTCATTTGACCAGCAAAGAAAAGCTCTGGTTTTAGCCTGAGACTGAAATCTGCCTTAAGCACTTTCGGCGCATCGAGAAACGTATTGCGGTGCATTACGCCATAGCGCACAAATTCAGCTTTCTCCAACCCGGGAATTAACGAAAAAACGCGTTTCTGTTCCCCCCATTTTAAATGGGTTTGAAAACCCACCAGATTAAAGAGAGTTCCGGCTTGATTTTCCTTGCGCAGCTGTACTACAGCATGAGATTTTTTCCCTGCGCGAGGGTCGATTAAGCCAACTGGTTTTAAGGGGCCAAACGTCAGAGTCTGAATGCCTCGTTTGGCCATCACTTCAATCGGCAGACAACCTTCAAAAACCTTTCCTTGTTCAAAGCCTTGGATTTCAGCCATCTCAGCCTCTACCAACGCCTTGTAAAAAGCTTCATATTCTTCCCTCGTCATGGGACAGTTTAAATAATCGGCATCCCCTTTGTCATAACGGGATGCCCAAAAAGCCTTCTCTAAATCGATCGATTCAAGGGTTACAATGGGGGCAGCAGCATCGTAAAAAGACAAGGCTTGCTCCCCAGTTGCCTTCAGAATATCGTGCGCTAAATCTTCAGAGGTCAAGGGCCCACTTGCCACGATCGTCATCCCCTCTGGGAGAGAATGAACTTCTTCTCGGTGCACACGTACGTTGGGATGCTGTTCCAATCGTTTTGTAATTTCACTTGAAAACAGTTCCCGATCGACAGCTAAAGCACCGCCAGCGGGAACCGCGTTATGATCAGCCGCCTCCATGATCAAGGACCCCAAACGGCGCATTTCTTCTTTTAATAACCCAACGGCATTCTCTATACCCGCCCCCCGCAGCGAGTTGCTACAGACGAGTTCTGCAAATCGATCAGTTTGATGTGCGGGGGTAGTTTTTGTCGGACGCATCTCATATAAATTGACCATGATCCCGCGCTCGGCAAGTTGCCAGGCAGCCTCCGACCCCGCCAGACCTGCTCCGATGACCGTAATTTGTTGCATGAACGACTCGCTCCTTATCCCAGTAAACGCCTGAGAAACGTTACTTCTATCACTAGACCTTGTCTTAAGCTTCTTCTTCGATTACCTTTGTAAAGCGACATTCTGGATTTGTGCAGACATGTTTCTTCTGGCGTTTGGTTGATTTAATCACCATCAATTGCTGGCACTCTGGACAAGGATCAGGGGCTGGCATTTCCCAGGAAACAAAATCGCATTCTGGGTAACCGAGACACCCGAAAAACTTCCGCCCCTTCTTGGAGCGACGAACCACCAAGGGTTTAGAGCACGTGGGACAGTTTGCACCCACTTCTTCAAAGAGCGGCTTCGTGTTTCTACAGTCCGGAAAACCCGGACAAGCTAAAAATTTACCGTAACGCCCCATTTTTATAACCATATTCCTTCCGCAGCTCTCACAAAGTTCTTCGGAAACTTGATCTTCAATTTTTACCTTGCCGATTTTCTCATCAGCCTCAGCTAAAGTCACTGAGAAGGGCCCATAATAATCCTCAACCACAGACTTCCAAGGAGTATTTCCTTCTTCAATTCGGTCGAGCTTTGCTTCTAAATTAGCTGTGAACTCCAGATTCAAGATATCCGGAAAATGTTCCTTGAGCAGGGTTATGACTATGTCTCCCAGCTCGGTAGGCAGGAGTTGTTTCTCTTCTTTAACCACATACCCTCGTGTTTGAATGGTTTCGATGGTCGGTGCATACGTGCTCGGCCTGCCGATTCCTTCCTCTTCCATCTTGCGAACAAGAGATGCTTCTGTATAACGTGGGGGTGGTTCTGTAAAATGTTGCTTCTCTTGGAGTTTGATTAGGGATAGCTTCTCTCCAGCAGAGACGGAAAGCGTAAGTGAGTTTTGTTCGTCATCCGTTGTCTCGCCAGCATCTTTACCTTCTTCATAAACCGCTAAAAAACCTGGAAATCGAATGGTAGTAGCATTGGCCCGAAATAAGTAATCCCCTACTAAGCTCTCGACAGTCAAGGTATCCGTAATTGCTACACTCATCTGACTCGCAATAAATCGCTCCCAGATCAAGCGGTACAAGCGTAATTGATCTCGTGATAAAATCCCCTTCAGCATATCTGGAGTCCGCAAAGCTGAGGTCGGTCGGATAGCTTCATGCGCTTCCTGAGCCCTCCCCTTATTAGTAAACTGGCGCGGTTCAGGAGGATAATACTCGTCCCCATAGTGTGAAAGAATCCATTCTTTGGCCTCAGCTTGAGCCGTTTCCGCGATCTTGACGGAATCCGTACGCATATAGGTGATCAGACCCACCGTTCCCTCTTTACCAAGGTCCAGCCCCTCGTATAGTTGCTGAGCCAACATCATGGTCCGTTTCGGAGAAAAACTCAACTTGCGGTGCGCTTCCTGTTGAAGACTACTCGTAATAAAGGGAGGTGACGGTTGTTTTTTCTTTTCTTTGGTCCGAACCTCGGATACTTGAAAATCTTTTCCCTTTAACTCGGAAAGCACGCTTTCCATTTCTGCTTTAGAGGTGATGGCTATTTTTTTGCCTGACTTTTTAACTAGCTTAGCTAAGAACTTTCCTCCGGCAGATTGAAGATTAGCCGTTAGACTCCAATACTCTTCCGAGACAAACGCCTGTATCTCCTCTTCCCGATCGTCTACTAACCGAACTGCAACAGATTGGACCCTTCCTGCGCTTAACCCTTTCTTGATTTTACGCCAGAGCAACGGACTTAATTGATAACCGACCAATCGGTCTAATACCCTCCGGGCTTGTTGCGCATCCACCCGGGCTTGGTCTATCTGCCGTGGATGCTTAACAGCCGCTTGGATGGCTTGTTTCGTAATCTCGTGAAATTCGATTCGGTTTTTATCCCCTTGGTTAAGCCCCAATAAATGCGAAAGATGCCAGGCAATCGCTTCCCCCTCACGATCAGGGTCAGAAGCCAAGAACACCTTATCTGCCCCTTTAGCCGCAGCACGCAAATCCTTGATCAAATCTCCGCGACCACGAATCGCAATATATTTGGGTTCGAAGTCATGTTCTATATCCACACCCAATTGACTCTTCGGTAAATCCCGCAGATGTCCCATTGAAGCTTTAACCGTATAACGGCTTCCTAAAAATTTGCTGATTGACTTTGCCTTGGCTGGGGACTCTACAATCACAAGCGTCTTTGACATTCTTTCACCTCAATACATACTTAAAAAAACACTTAAATAACCCATTTTCTCGAGGTCGAGGTTCGAACTCGAATTTGTTTTCTTACGAAAACAAAAATTAAAGACATTTTGTTTGTAAATAATTTTAGGTTATCGTGAATTTTTCACTTCCACATACTACACTTATATCCAAATGGGTCTAATCTAAGTCCTTAGTTTAACATTTGGTAAAACTAAGCCCTATATTAACGCCTTTTTCATAGTATGTCTAGCACTCTCGTGCTAATACATAATGTTGACCCGGTAATTGTATGACTTTTCCGCCTAATTGCAGCTCCAATAATGCCAAGGAAATACTTGAAACCGAGAGGGTTGAATGAATTGTTATTTGGTCAATATGCAGAGGAACGTCACTTAATTGTTCTAGAATTAACTGATGTTCATTATCAGTTGATATAACTTCTTTGGGCAAAGGTTCTTTAGTCGGCGATATTTGGCCAACAAATTGGGACCCTAAAGGCAGTTCATGGCAAATGTCTTCAATTCCTTCCACGATTTTTGCCCCTTGGCGTAGTAAATGATGAGGGCCTCGACTCACCTCACTAAAAATAGGCCCTGGGACTGCAAATACTTCTCGCCCTTGTTCTAACGCGAAATCGACCGTAATTAAAGCTCCGCTTCTCTCTGCAGCTTCTACGACCACCACTCCGCGAGAACATCCACTAATTAAGCGATTTCGTGCCGGAAAATGGGCTGCATTGGGTGGAGCGCCAGGCACGAATTCACTGATCAAGGCACCCTTCTCCGAAATCCCCTCCGCCAATTTTTTATTTTCTAAAGGATAGATTCTATCTAAACCACAGCCTAGAAATGCCCAAGTGACCCCGCCATTGTCCAGCGCCCCTTGATGGGCTGCTGTATCAATCCCTCGGGCTAAACCGCTAACTATCACAAACCCCCGGGCTACAGCATCCCGAGCAAGCAATCTAGCCACCGCTTTGCCATAGGAAGTAGCTTGTCGTGAACCCACAATAGCAAGCCCTTCCGGACTCCCCTGCAACTGTCCCCGATAATATAGAAGCGGTGGAGCATCCGCTAACTCCGCCAGTAACCTTGGATAACCGATTTCATCCGGCGTGATAATCTGAATTCCTTGGTTTTTGAGAGCATCTCCAATCCGCTGTGGGTCAATCATTGACCTGGCCTTCAAAATTTCCTGAACCCATTTGTCCTGATGAAGGATTGAATGATATTGGCTTGTTGAAGCCTCCCATGCTTTAACGGCACTACCAAAATAAGCAATCAGACGCCTTAAATGCTGGCTTCCAACGCCTGAAATAGTGCGGAATGCTGCTCGAACTTGTTTTTCTTCTTCAGTTCCCAAGGCGCGCACCTCCTTAAGCCCCATTTCGGGGCGAAAGGACGTATCTCCTGCGTAGAGTTTTGTCGAATTTCAATCTTTCATGTAAAATAGCGTAGGATTGATGAGAAATCGTTCGTCTTAGTCATTATTGTGCTCAGATCACCCACTTTTTCCAACCGTTTTCGATAAGAGCGGACGTGAAAATCATCTGGATTGACCCCTTGAACTACCTCTTCCCAAAGTAAAGGGGCTGAGATATGTCCTAACCGTGTTGGTCGAACACTATAAATACCTGCCATGGTTCTCCCACGTCCATTTTGGAGATAATCGAGATAGACTTTTCCCTTCCGATTCTTGACACTACGTTCTACAGTACAAGATTCCGGCCGCTGAGCTGTAAGAAAACGGCAGATTCCTTCAATCCCTTTTTGAACCTCGGCGTAAGTAAACTGATCACTTAACGGTAACAAAATATGGACCCCTGTCGCCCCGGAGGTTTTGACCAAAAAATTTAACTTTAATTCGTTTAATATCTCCCCTAACCATAGCGCTACTCTAATTGCCTCCTGAAATCCGGCAGGGGGATCTGGATCCAGATCAAAAACAGCCCATCTCGGGAAATTCGGCTTATGGATACTAGACGCCCAAGCGTGAATTTCAATACACCCCAGATTCGCTAAATAGACTAAGGTAGCTAGTTGATCACAAACTAAGTAGGTTAAACCATGCTTGGAACGGGGATCTGAATACCTGGTTACCCATTCCGGTGCTTGGGGTGGACACTCTTTTTGGTAGAAATAGTCTCCATCAATACCCTCAGGATAACGAACCATGACAAAGGGATTCTGCTTCAGATGAGGCAAGATCAGCGAGGCCATCTCTGAATAATAGTGGATCAGTTCCCCTTTGGTAATTTCCTGCTCAGGAAAATACACTTTATCTAAATTACTTAAAGTAAGGGTTTTACCTTCAACGACTACAGCGATCGTTTGGTCCCTCTTAGTCAATGATCTGGGCATGACGCAATTTCCCTTCATCAGTCCATTCTAAAAATCGTGTTTTAAGAAGCGTAGTGGGCTCAACCCACCGTATCGTTTCCCCTCGACTAGGAAAGGGTCCCAGTCCCTGCTTAAAAGGGCTAGATGCCCTTTCTTGTAGCGAATTAACAGCCTCACTTCGTAAAATACGTGTTACACCGCTCGACACCGATCCTACGTACCCTAATTCTGTATTATGCATCATCCCTAAACAAACCGCTTGCAGATTATCCCCTTTGAACTTTATTCCCCCGACGAAAAAGGATTGTTCCTGCCAGTTTTTGATCTTCAACCAAGAGGAATCCTTGCCGCCCCGATATAAACTCGAGGGTACTTTAGCCACCATGCCCTCCAAGTTCATCTGTTCGATTCCTTGCCAAAGACTCATACCCTCTGTAAATGTTTCAATCTTATGAAACCGCTCGGAAGGCGGAATACAAGCTTCTAATAAATCTAGACGCTGACGCAATTGCTTTTGACGCCAATCTTCCCCCTCCCAAAAGAGAACATCGAAAATGACATAATTAACTTCCAGTTCTGGAAGTCTAAGGGATCGGCTATGTATTCGTCGCAATAGAGACGGAAAATGAGGGGTACCATTGCGCAAGACAACAACCTCTCCATCCAGCATACTTCCAGTCGGTAACCAGTCAAAGCACTGATCTAGTTCAGCAAAGCGGGCCTTGAATATTTTTTGAGCTTTTGTCTGAAAGAAAACTCCCTGTGTAGCTTTATAAGTAACCCATCTCATTCCATCCCATTTAACTTGATATAAGAACTCCCCCGGCGGGAGCGTCTCAACCCGCCTTGGTTCCATAACCTTGACGGGAAATTCAGGTTCGACCATACTTAGATTGGCTTCGAACGCTTGCTCTGAATTACCTATCAGTTCTGTCATACCTAGGCTTCCTTCGCATGTCGGGTCGTTCGTTTTCGTGGAGTCAACGAGGACTTCGGTTTGTCTATGGGATTTTCTGTAGGTTTGTCTGTAGATTTATCGAGTGGTTTATCTATAATCTCTTCTGGTGATTCGTCTCTGGGTTTATCTGAAGATCTAGCGGGACGACCTTCTGCCTTTGCGCCTTTTCCCTTTGAAACTCGCTTCATTGGTTTAACAGCTTTGAAAGGTCCTTCCACTTGATTGGCTTCTTCATTAGTTTTCAACTGACTTTTTTCATTTTCTGTTAAAGCAATACTTGCTCGCAAAGCTTCCATCAGATCGACCACTTTTCCTCCCTTAACAGGAGCTTCAACCTGATAGGTTTCTCCGGCTACTTTGCTTTCAATCAGCTGTACCATTTGCTCATGCAGTTCATCACGATATTTTTCTGGTTCAAACGGACGAGCTAAATTATCAATCAACTGACGCGCCATAGTCAATTCTGTCTCCGTCGGAACCACTCGATCCCACACCACATCCATATGCCGGATTTCCTTTGGATAGTGCATTGTTTCCATGACGAGGCCTTTTTCAAAAACACGCAAACAAGCTAAATGCTGCTTTGAGCGCATCGTAACACGGGCCAAAGCGACTTTACCACTTTCCTCCATCGCCTGGCAAAGTAAGCGATAGGCTTTCATGGCCGTTTCTTCTGGAGACAGGTAATAAGATTTCTGATAATAGATTGGATCTATCTCGGGCAAATTGATAAAATCGAGAATATCAATCGATCGACTCATGGGTTGTTCCAAAGACGCAAGGTCGTCCTCACTTAAAACCACATACCGATCCTTTTCATACTCAAATCCCTTCACTAAATCAGCCGTTTCAACTTCCATATCGCAGGTAGGACATTTTTTGATCGACCGAATCCGGCGGTTGCAGTCTTTATGAAGATAATTAAACTTAAACTCTTGAGACTCTGTGGCCGCATGCATTTTCACCGGAACATTCACTAAGCCAAAACTTATGGATCCTTTCCATAGCGTATGCATTTTAACACACCTCCTCGACTTAGTGTGAACAGCAAAGGATGTATTAATGCAACAAAAAAACTTCGTCTTGTTATGGACAAAGTTTAGCTTTAAATCGTACTATATTTATCTTTGCCACTTCTAGTGAAATCTACTTAATAGGATCTAGATAGTTAGCGATTTCAATTAGATTCCCATCTGGATCCTTTACATAGACAGATTTAATCGAGCCACAAGCCCCAATCTTCTCGATTGGACCTTCAATAACTTTAACCCCAAAACTCACAAAGTATTTTAACACATCTTCCAAAGGAACGTTTGTAATAAAGCATAAATCACTCGAACCTGGAGTTGGTTTTAGTGCTTTTGGTACAAGCTCCTTGCCTTCCTGATGTAAATTAATTTTCTGGTCCCCAAACATTAAGGCCTTACGACCTTCCCCAAACTCAACCACCGTCATTCCTAACACCTTTGAATAGAATTGGCAGGTCGAATCTATATCCTTAACCGTCAGGACAACATGATCGATCTTATGAACCTTCACACTTTCACCTCTTCCACCCGGATCACCCTATCTGAAATTCTGACCCAGCATTTTTGCTTCCAAAAGACAAAAAACAGCGAACGTTAAACGTATCTTTTCCCCAGCTAGAACCAAGCCAAGAGGAAGTTTCTTAGCTGAGTGAGCATATGAGAGGAATCTTGTTCAATGATCCCTATATCGCACTTATCCGCTTAAACCCGAATACAACCATACTGGCCAGGACAGCAAAATCCTCAGTGGGTAGAATAGAAGGGGCGGAGGCGTCGAATAGAATATTACCCGAGGCCGGGAATTCATCATCTGCTCTCCAAAGAATCAAGGACACTGGAATGCGTGGGAACACCCTGTATGTAACCCCTACGTCTCCAAGTCCATTGGAATGTCCTCCTAAACGCGATGCAACTTCAAGGAGCCTATCTGGATTAGAACCAAAAGTACGAACCAGCGGATCAATGGCCCGTCCAGTAAACGGTTTAATATACATGGCTCCGCCAGGAAATTCTTTGTAGGAAATGAGTGTCCCCACTTCTAAGGATTCACTGCGACTTGTTACGTAATGAAGTATCAATATTTGAGTAGCAATCGGTAATTCTCCGTCCGAAGCTTGGCTAGGCAAAAAATTTCCGCTGGGATAAGCTAGCTTAAAATGTTGGCCTAAAAATTCAAGAACCAGGGTATTGTCTTCCATTGAATAGCCCGAGCAACGTGCCATATCCTCTAAAGAACAAGCACGAAACTTTTCAAGTGCCACCTCGTGAGCTGCAGAATAATTCATCCTCTCTCCTCCTACCGCTACCCCCTGTTACCAGCCTGTAATGGGGCTTAATTCTTCTTCTATGTTACAATTCCAGGGTAACCGCTTGCCAGTCACTGACTGTCGTGTAACTAAGCTTTAACATGTGAAAAACGTTCTTAACTCGTTTAGCCGAGAGCCAAATACGTCTGTTGCAAAAGCAGAGCATCTTCTTCTAGGTTCGGACTTTCGCAAATAGCCAATCCTTCTACGCCAAAGGAATGACAAGCTTTCATTAACTCTTCAAACCGCAAGTCAGATGCCTTTAAGACAAGATGACGTTTCTCACCCTTTAATCCATATTCAATTCCCGAAATATGAAAATGAACGTTTTTTACCCAGCGATCCCCTAGCCCCTCTGCAGTCTCATCTAAAATCTCACAAAATTCGTCATAAGAATTATACCGTCCATTAGTCCGGGCATGAAGATGGCTAAAGTCGATACACGGTAAGACCCCGGGAACCTCTTGGGCAATCCGAATCGTTTCTGCCAAATCTCCGAACTGGGTCCCTTTTCCAGTCGTTTCTGGACGAAGAATAACCTCATTACCCTCCGCATCGAGGGTCTCTCGCACGAGGGTAAGTTCTCTGACCACCCTTTCTAAGACCACCTCTGAGGAAGTATCATGATTAAAAGCAGGATGAAAAATGACGCTCCGCACACCGAGAATCTGTGAAATTCGCGAGGTATGTATAATTCGATCCCTGCTCGCCGTAATTTTCTCAGGCTCACGGGAGTTTAAATTAATATAGTAAGGGGCATGACAACTTAGAGCAATCCCTTCTTCTTTGGCCACTGCTCCAACTTTTCTTGCCTTTTCTTCACCCATGCGTACCCCTTGTACAAATTCTAATTCTAAGGCACCAAGCTGTAACTCACGAATACGGCGTACTCCACCTTCACTAGATCGATCCGTCGAGGAAAGTGGGACTCCAGCTGTTCCAAATAATAATGGCAAAAGAGTTCACCCCATTGTATTTTTTTCTCACATTATATCCCCTTTCTACAAAAAAGCCAATCAGCTGAAGAAGACAAAGGTTCTGTGTTTTTATCTCTAATTTCCAATTAAAACTTAATGGTCGATTACATAATGTCTCAAAAATACAGATATACTAAGAACACTTTCATCAACCTACAGAGGTGTTGAAAGAAACTGTCCAATTTGAAAGGAGGATTCCTAAATGTCAAGACGACGTAATAGCATCATGTCTAGCCAATTAAAAGAAGAAATTGCTCAAGAGTTAGGTTTTGCGGGAACCCTTCACCAAGAAGGATTTGGAGGAGTTTCTTCAAGAAACTGTGGTAACATGGTGAAAATGGCTATCGAATTGGCGGAACGTAATCTTCCAGGGAAAAACATGACGTAATTAATAAAGAAATCTACTAACCAGAGCCGAGCATTTAATTATGCTCGGCTCTAAAATTCCCAACAAACTCAAAAAATCTAATAGAGCAATATGGCTTCTACATCGATCCGATATAACCCCTCAGTAAAATTTTCCTTCCCACGTCGCTGCTTAATGACGCATTAGTTAGATTATTTGTTTTATAAGTTAGCATTTAATTCAACATAAAACTGCCTTTTCCCTCTAAATTTACCAAAGAAGAGAATATTTCTATCCCTGTAACTTTCGAAGAATGGAATATTTAAATAAATCGAAAGAGACCAAAGACGATTTCTCTGATCTCTGGTCTCTCCCTTATAAGTCTAAGCTCTACCCCCTAAGGCGTAATATTTTTTAGGATTCGTAACGCCCTCAGAGTATTCCACCTGCTTGGTTCACCTACTTTCTCCATCTCAAAATGAACTTCACCTGGATGTTTGGCCTGCATGGGCCATGTTCCATCAGCACTTTGTTTCATTTTAATAAGATCAATAGCCTCTTGCATTCTTGGATCATGAGGAACGTCCCCCAGATGAAAATAATCAAGTGCCCTTAGCACATCATAGCGCCATCTCGAAGGGTAAGACAACATAAGCATTTTATTATCGATGATTTCTCCTGTCTTATCCGACTTAAACAGTCTATGCTGCAATATAAATTCTCTTGATTTAAGCTCGGCTTCTCGTAATTCAGATAATCGATAGCTATATCCGTTCTTTGAATACTCTAAAATCCCCTCAATGACTGATATCGTGGAGTGTAAGGAACTGTGTACTGCACCTTTTCTGTTGAATCTACAGTTAAAACCACCATCATTCATGTTTTGTAACAAAATAAAATCAATAATCGAATGTAAATTAGCTTCGTTTACACCAAAATACGAAGCATAATTTAAGACCATACCATTAATACAAACGTCACTTTGCTTTATAGTTCTAGATGGATTAATTCCTCCATCTGGACCTTTTTCATATTTGAAGATCGAACTAAGATTTTCCTTTATCTCTCTATTATCAGGAGCTATTGAAATATTTTTTAAGTCTAATAAAGTATAATGCATATTAATCCATTTAGACTGATAGAATCCCTGTCCCCCATGACCATTTAAATGCCGACTATTTAAGAATTGTTTTCCCCAGCCTTCAAATTGAATGCGAGTTCTTAGTGCTCTTAAACTATTTGTATCTGTTTCAAGTATATCCCTGTGAGTTTGATATTGTATCACAACATCACCTTCCAAAAGCCAGTCAATTACTTTAGTTGATATCATCCTTTCAACTCCCCTCCCCTTATAAACCTACTGCCGGGAAACATCTAATCCTCATGGCAAACTCTAACTTTGACACACTAAGCGTAAACGCAAATTTGAACCTCTGGCTTCCGAGCGTTTGTAATATCATCTGATTTCGGCCTCCATTAATTGGAATAATGACCCATTCGCCAAAAATACTAATATACCTTTATTAAAACCTAATTTATCAACAAGTTTCGTTTCATGGATAGGTGTGAATTTCAAACGGCTTCATAACATAGAGAAAAACTGTTTTGGTCACTTAACATGGAGTTAATTTCTTTTTCATTGTGTCCTCCTAATACACGTTCCCGTCACTGCTATGCTATTTCATCTGAACACTTATTTTCAGCCGTTAAAAGTGTTGAGTTCATCTTTTTAGCTTCTGTAGATTTTAGGCTCGCAATCGTTATCAGTTGTTCCATTGTGCTCCATGGATCATCATCACGTTCTTCATGTCGTCGTCCCCCAACAATTCCTGCCGAAATACTTACCTTAATGCCTCGGACAAAACTGTGCTGGGCTATAATTTCTGCCAAACGATATGCTAATGCAGCTCCTTCGTCCAAGTGTTTTGGTAACAAAACAGCAAATTCGTCTCCTCCAAAACGACATAAAAAGGCCTCCGATGGGATATTTTCTCTTAACAATTTGCTTACTTCAATTAAAATCATGTCCCCGATTGTGTGACCGTAAGTTTTATCAATAGTGCCAAAATCGTTCATATCAAAAAATACAATGCTGACTTCTTGTTTATTTTCCAGGAGTCGAACACCATGATAGTATATGTAATCACTCTTATAGAGCCCGGTTAACAAATCTATATGAGACCCAAGTTGTATCTCGATCAAGTTGCGGGACAAAATACCTGATAACCGTCCTTCTTCCTCTACTAAGAAGACATCCAATCCGGTCTCTTCAAAAAGTTCTTTAGCTTGCCAAAGAGGCATTTCTGCAGGAACTGTGACCGGTTCCCCTCGCAAAACATCCGCAATGATTCGATTGGGATGTGTTCTTAATAGCTCCTTGTATGTTATTACTCCCACCAGATTGCCCTCATCCATGACCGGACAACAACCATTTTCTGTTTCCAATAAAAACGACCTTATCTTGGAGACTCCATCCAATATATCCACTGCGTAAAATTCTCTAGAATAAATATCTTTAACACGCTTTATGTTGATCATAAATCGATAGATTTGCTGACATGTACAGTTATGTTCATTTGGGCTTTAATAATCGTGTTTTCATCAACAATCTTTCCCCCTTCATCTAAAATAAACTCACTTAATTTTTCTTCAGGGATCATGTTCATAAGCGCAATGCGTACTACGATGGCCTCTATGACTGGGTGGTCAACCTTAATGATCTTGTATTGATCCGGACTGAGGACATCAACCATCCTTTTTAATGCCTCTGAACCTATAGGTGCATTACGGCCCACAATTACAACGTCTTGTAAAGGAGGCATTTCAAATTCAGTCAGATGCATTTGGATTTCTGCTTTTTTGGATTCTTTCATAACGCTCACGGTAGACCTCCATTTTTATTTTTCAGTAAATATTCTTGAAATTTCAGGATCGAACTGTGTGCCGGCGTTTTCTTGAATTTCTTTCAAGGCTTGTTCCTCACTCAAAGCATTTCGATAGGGGCGCTCGCTGATCATGGCATCGTAGGCGTCAGTAAGGGCTATAATTCTTGAAACCCTTGGAATAGCTTCCCCCTTTAACCCCTTTGGATAACCTTTACCTCCATTTTTCTCTTTGTCTCCCACCCAAAGGATATACTGACACCAATGGCATTAACAAGGACATTTGAATAAAGTTCTTTTATTCTTCTTACTATTTTTTCTGCCTCTTCAGTATTAGTCTTTGGCAGAAGAATGACAAATTCATCTCCCCCCCAGCGGGCGATTATATCATCTGTTCTGCACGCACCTTGAATTGCCTTCGCTGTAAGAAGCCTTGC
Organism: Desulfosporosinus burensis; assembly: GCF_054657535.1. Classification (NCBI taxonomy): domain Bacteria; kingdom Bacillati; phylum Bacillota; class Clostridia; order Eubacteriales; family Desulfitobacteriaceae; genus Desulfosporosinus; species Desulfosporosinus burensis. The sequence continues at coordinate 1,438 of NZ_BAAHYN010000009.1, read as the reverse complement.
TAAGCCTTAAATCAAAGATTTTCATTGACGAAAGTTCTTTATAGGTATACCCATAAATTCTTATCGCAGCATTTCTTTATCCATGAACAGCATAGCATCGTTGGCTTTTTCAGCGAGAACCTGATATTTTTGTAGCCTTTCATATAACTGGTTTCGCTCGGTCATGTCAATTCCTATTCCGGCAAAATACAGTTTGTTATCAATAGTTACTGAACTGGCAGTTAAGTACATGGGAATTTTTGTACCATCTTTTTTTTGCAAATTGGCTTCAGCATTCCCATATCCATTCTGGTTAACCATGTCAATTCCTTCTAAGATAGCCGTTTGACTCTTTTCATCACCTTTATACCAATCCAATAAATTCATGTGGGCTAGCTCTTCTGAGGAATACCCTGTCATCTCCTCGTGTTTCTTGTTCCATCTCATCAATTTATTTTCTAATCCCTCATTTAATTTCTTAATTTCTTCTTCAGCCTTTTGACGTTTAGTAATTTCCTCTTCAAGCATTGCATTGCTCTCTTCCAGCTCTGCATTCATCTCTTCCAGCATGGCATTGCTCTCTTCTAATTCTACATTGATCTCTTCAAGTTGTGTGGTTCTTCGCTTTATCCGCATTTCAAGTGCACTATTCAAATTTTTTCTAATTTAGAATGTATCCTTTTATTTATTTCATGAACTCTACGCCGGTAAGTTTCCTTTCGCGATCAGCGGCTACGGCGATACTCTATCCTACGCCGGTAAGTATTTCTTTTGGGATCACGGCTTCGGCGATACTCTCCACAGGAGACTCTCGTACAGGAGACTCTCGTACAGGAGACTATCATATCGAAGTCTCCATGTTCAGCTTTAGCTGAACGGTTATACTAATCTTAATTCTATTTAATATTCATTTTATTTAGTTAGTTTTATTCTACATATACTTCTTATATCCTCTTATCTTAGACAACATATTTTCCATATATTTCGCCCTGTAATCTATTTACGAATAATCAATGAGAAAAAAAGAGACCCAAATCTCACACTCTAACCAGTAGTGATTTTAAGTCATCTTGTGAAACAGAGGTAAGCGTAAAATAAACCCCACCTCGACAATATCAAGGTGGGGACTCAACTCTTTCAATTTACTTTTTACTCGGCAGGAAATCGGTAAGGAATCGGACCACGGGAGTAGTTGATCCAAGGCCTTTTTATCTTTGGTGTCTATGTTAGGAAGTTTCTCAAAGATATAGCTGAGGTAGTGGAAGGGATTCAAACCATTCTCCTTCGCAAAATTTATCACCTTCTTTTAAAAATATGACTCCCTTAAATTTTTCAAATTTAAGGACACACACAATTAATAAGAGATACTTATTAATAATATAATAACTAATGATTTCACTTATACCAAGTTAAGTCTTATGCTTTGGATAGTCAAAATAAGTAAGAGGTGATTTAATCT